>JAKAXN010000253.1 GCA_021816565.1 Actinomycetes bacterium | reverse complement strand
TCCCGGTCGGCGACCTTGGCCTGCTCGTAGGTGGCGACCTGCGGGTGGGGCAGGATGAGGAACCGGTCGGCCCGGATCGCCGCCAGCACCTCGTCGGCCACCACCGACGGCTCCAGTATCTGCCCGCTGGCCTCCAGCTCGGCCTGGCTGGTGGCGTCCCCGCCGGTCACCATGGGGGTCCGGACCCCCTGGGGGCACAGGCAGTGGAATTGCACCCCGCGGCCCCCGTAGTTGACCGACAGCCACTCGGCGATGGCAACCGACGCGTGCTTTGTCACCGTGTAGGGGGCCGACTGCATCATCATCAGCAGCCCGGCCGCTGAGGCGGTGATCACCACGGCGCCCCGCCCCCGGTCGGTCATGCCCGGGACCACCGCCCGGGCGGCGTGCACGTGGGCCATGGCGTGCACCCGCCAGCTCAGGTCCCAGGCGTCGTCCTCGCCGAGGCCACCCCCGGTGGCGATACCGGCGTTCGAGCAGTAGATGTCGATCGGCCCGAGCCGGCTCTCCACCTCCTCCACCATGCCCCGCACCGCGGCCCGGTCCCCGACGTCGGCGCCCAGGCCGATGGCCCCGGGCAGCTCCGCCGCGGCCCCGGCCGCGGCCTTGGCGTCGAGGTCGACCACGGCCACCCGGCAGCCCTCACCAGCGAGGCGCGACGCCAGCGCCCGCCCGATGCCGCCTGCGCCGCCGGTGACCACCGCCACCGCCCCCGAGAAGTCGAACTCGCTCATGACCCCTTACCCTAGGCGGGCTCAGGACGCCTGGAAGCGGTGCAGAGCGACCGCTGCGGCGGTGGCCACGTTGAGCGAGTCGACTCCCGACGCCATCGTGATGCGGGCCACCCGGTCGGCGGCGGCCAGGGCGCCGGGGGTCAGGCCGTCGCCCTCGGATCCGACCATGACCGCCACCGGACCGCGGCACCCGGACGCCACCTCGGCGATATCCGTCCCGCCCGAGGGGCTGAGGGCCACCAGGGTGTAGCCGGCCCGGCCCAGGAGGCCCAACCCGGCCGGCCAGTCAGCCACCCGGGCGAAGGGCACCCGCATCACGTGCCCGAGCGACACCCGCACGCAGCGCCGGTACAGCGGGTCGGCGGTGCGTCCGTCGAGCAGGACGGCCCCGGCGCCGAACGCCGCGGCGTTGCGGAACAGCGAGCCCAGATTCTCGAAGTCGTTCACCGCCTCCACCACCAGCACCAGCCGGCCCGACCTGACCAGCTCGGCCGCACCGCGCTCCGGGGGCCTCTCGGCCAGGGCCAGCGCCCCCCGGTGGACCGGGTACCCGGCCACCCGGTCGAAGAGCTCCTGGCCGGCGACCAGCACCATGGCGCCGGCGGCCTCGGCGGCGGACACCAGATCCGGGCGGGCCGCGACCCGGGCCTCGGACAGGAGCACCGATCTGAGCGGCCACCGCTGCTCGAGCAGCCCCCCGATGGCCCGGGGGCCCTCCACGACGAACACCCCCGAGGCCCGCTCGATGCGGCTGCGGCGGTCGCCGGAGAGGAGGTGGCGGTACCCGGCGACGCGCTCGTCGTCGGCGTCGCCTACCGGAATCGGGGCCGTGGCCGGTCCGCCCGGGAGACGCTCAGGCGCCGGACGGGACGGCCGGGTCCGGTCCGCCGCCGGAGTGGGCGCTGCCTTCGACCACCACTTTCAGCTCCCGGAGGGCGGTACCCATGATCCGGCCCTCGGCCCGCCGCTTGACGAAGCCGGGGAGGGGGACCTTCAGGTCCACGATCAGTTCGTAGTCGATTTCAGTGGAGCTGTCCCCCGACGGAGACAGGTGGTAGGAGCCGTCCAGGCGGCGGGTTATGTCCCCGTCTATCTGCACCCAGCTCAGCTCCTCGGGCGCCCGGCTGTAGTCGTAGCGGAGGGTGTAGGACGTGCTGCGCCCGAACGCCGCGGCCCGGAACGTGACCGTCACCGCCCGGCCGGCGGAGTCGCGCTCGTCCACCTGGACGGCCTTGATGTCGGCGGCCCAGTCCGGGTAGCGCTCGAAATCGATCAGTACCCCGTAGCAGTCGTCGGGCGTACCGCGGATGATCATCCGCTCGGTTACCTGCTCCTCCACGTCCGGGAACCTCCTTGGCGACGCATTCCCGGCCAGCAACGTAGTGCGCGACACGCTCCGGCCGCCCGCCCGGGCTTCAGGCTACACACCGCGGTCCGTGATGAGCCCGTCGAGCGCGGTCTCCAGGCGGGCGGCCAGCACGTCGTAGGCGAACTCGCTGACCGCCCGGTCCCGGGCGGCGCGTCCCTGCTGCAGAGCCCCCGCCGGGTCGTCGATCAGCCGGGAGATCGCTTCCGCCACCGCCGCCGGGTCGTCGGGCCGGTTCACCACCACGCCGGTCGACCCGTCGGCCACCGCCTCGGCTGCCCCGCCGCTGTCGCCGGCCACGCTGGGCACGCCGGCCGCGGCGGCCTCGAGGAACACGATGCCGAAGCCCTCCTGCTCGAGTCCCCCCCACCGGTTGCGGCAGCACAGGGCGAACACGTCGGCGCAGGCGTACAGGTCGGGCAGGTCGGCGTCGGCCACCCGGCCGAGCAGGCGTACCGGTGCCCCGAGCCGGGCGATCATCCGCTCGAGCCGGGGCCGGTCGCGCCCGGCCCCGGCGATGGCCACCGTCAGGTCCGGCTGCCCGGCGGCCCGCAGGGCGGCGGCCGCCTCTATCAGGACGTCCATCCCCTTGCGGGGCACCAACCGGCTGACCGAGACGACCAGCGGGCCCCGGGCCGGGAGACCCATCCGGACCCGCGCCGCGCTGCGATCGATGGCTGGCAGCGGGACGAAGCGGCTGGTGTCCACCCCCGGCGGCACCTGCACGACGGGGGGTAGCCGGGCCTCGGCCCTCCTGGCCTCGGCCTCGGGGTACCCTCCGGCCGAGATGAGCAGCGATGCGCCCCTCAGCACCCGGGCCAGCAGCGGGCGGGTGACGGGCAGCCGGCCCGGCACCGTCACCTCGGCGCCGTGGAGGACCGCGGCGTAGGGCAGTCCCAGGCGGGGACCCACCAGGCCCAGCGGCACGGCCGGGTCGAGCACCACGACGCGGGCGTCCACCTCCCGGGCCAGCTTCCGGATGCGGCGGACCATCACCGGGCTGGGCAGGAGGACCGGCTCCCTGGTGCGCTCCACCCGGAACGGCTGGGCCCGGTCGAAATCGGCGGCCCCGGCGTAGGGGCTGGTGAGCACCGTCACATCCTCGGGGGGCAGGCGGCGCCACAGCTCCCACAGGTAGGACTGGATCCCCCCGATCTTCGGGGGGAAGTCGTTGGTCACCAGGAGGTGGCGGATCACCGGCTCAGCTGCTCCAGCTCGGCCCGCACCAGCGGGTCGGGGTCGCCGGCCACCGCGGCCAGCAGGTCGGGCCGCCCCACCCGGTCGGCGGCCCACGTGGCGTGGGCCCGCAGGAGCGGATCGGGGTCGGCGAGGAAGCGGACCAGGGTGGACACCACCGCCGGGTCGTCGGGGCGGCCGATGTTGCCGACGACGATGAGGGCGTTGCGCCTCACGTAGCGCAGCTCCCGCCCGGGGATGTACCACCGCCCGACCAGGGCCTCGAGCGTGGCGTCGTCAGAGGCGAGCAGGTCCAGCACCGCCAGGCGGGCCTGTGCCCCGTCCTCGGCCGGGGGGGCCGGGGTGGACCGTTCGCCCCGGCGGTTGACCGGGCAGCGTTCCTGGCACTCGTCACAGCCGTACAGGCGGTCCCCGAGGGCGGCCCGGTACTGCGGGGGGAACACACCGGGAGCCTGGACCAACCAGGCCAGGCAGCGCCGGGCGTCCAGCTGACCGGGGCCCACCAGGGCCCCGGTCGGGCAGTCGAGGATGCAGCGGCGGCACGGACCGCACCCGTCTGGCACCGCCGGGACCACCTCGAAGGGGGCTATCGGGGCGTCGGTGACGACCGACCCGAGCACGAACCAGGAGCCGGCCCCGGGCAGCAGGACGTTGGCGTTCTTGCCGTACCAGCCGATCCCGGCCCGCACCGCGGCGGCCCGGTCGACCAGGGCGTTGTCGTCGGCCAGCACCCGGGCCTGCCAGCCGTCCCGGCTGAGCCGATCGGCCACCGCCCCGAGGGCCTGGCGCAGCGGCCGGTAGTGGTCCACCCACGAATACCGGGCCACCCGGCCCTGGGGGCCGGCGGAACCGGCCGGCCCCGGGGGCCGACGGCGGTAGGAGCGGGCTCCGACGACCAGGGCCCGGGCGTCGGGCAGGGTGGCGGAGGGGTCGGTGGCCCGGGCCGGGTTGCGGTAGGTGAACTGCATCCCGCCGGCCCAGCCCTGGGCCCGGCGCTCCTCGATGACCCGTCTGGCCTCGGTGAAAGGCGAGGCGTCGCATATCCCGACGCCGTCCAGTCCGGACTCCCGGCCGATCCGCCGGACCTCATCGGCCAGGCGGGCGGCCGCGGTCAACCGGGCTGGCCGGGCCGGTCGCCGATGGCGGGTGTCTCCCCGGTCCGGTTCGGGGATGTCGGAGGATCCGGGGGGACCGCCCGGGCCGACTCCGCATGGATCACCGGGCGTCCGGACGCCGCCGGCGCGAACCGGGCCGGGCCCGACGGGGCGCCCTCGGATGGGCCAGTGGCTGGCTCCGTTCCGGTAGACGGCTGCCGGCCGGTGGCCCGCAGCGGCCGGTCGGCTCTCAGGGGCCGGTCGGGCCGTCGACGCAGGATCCGGCGTCGGGCGGCCCCCTCGCCCGGCTCCTGACCGTCGTCGGGGGTGGTCCCACCGCCCGGGGCGGTCCCGTTGGCGGGGGTGGTCCCGTTGGCCGGGCGGTCGCCGTTGGGCTGACTGGCCACGTGGGCCGGAACCGGGGCGCCCATCGCCCGGCTGGCCGGTCCCGGTGGTTGCCCGGCCGGCCGGTCGCCCACCTGCATGGAGCCACCGGCCGGGCCGGGGGCGGGGGTCTTGGCGGACCCGTTGCCCGACGGGTGCGGCCCGGACCCGTTGGATGCGGTGCCGACGGGGCTGCGATTGCTGTCCGGAGCCGCCGGGCGGGCCGCCCCGCCCGGTGGGAAGCTGTCGCCACCTGTAGTCGCAGGCCGCGGCGGTACCGGGCCCATGATCGCCGGGATGTCCCGCGGCTGTGGCGCCGGCCCGGACGTCATCCCGGGCGCCGGTGCCGTCGGTGTCCCGATGGGGGCGCTGGGCCGGGCGGGGCCCGCCGTCCGCGCTGCGGATGCCCCGTCGTCCAGCGGGGTCGGGCCGCCCGACCTCTGCGGAGGCCTTACGGGTGCCGGTCTGACCGGGTCGCCGGGCCGATCGGTGGCGGCCGCCCCGGCAATGGCCGTCCGGGTCGCCGGGGCATGGACCGCGTCGGCCGGGTTGGTCGGGGCCGGCGCTGTCCGGGGGGTGGCGGACCTGCTCGCCCGGGCCCCGCCCGGGGTCGTCCTGGCTGCGGTGGTCTTGGCCGGGGTGGTCTTGGCCGCAGTCGTCCTGGCTGCGGTGGTCTTGGCCGGGGTGGTCTTGGCCGCAGTCGTCCTGGCTGCGGTGGTCTTGGCCGGGGTGGTCTTGGCCGCGGTCGTCTTGGCCCTGGTCGCGTTGCCGGCCGCGGCCCTCGGGGCGGCCGCCTTCCTCGCCGATGCCGGCTTCCCGGTCGATCCGGCCTGGCCCTTCCGGGCGGTCGTCCCCCCCGGGGCGGCCTTGCGGTCGCCGGCCCGGGCCCGTCCGCTGGTCGGAGTGGACGCCCGGCGGACCGCTTTGGCCGGCGCCTTTCCGGCCGCCTGGCGGGTACCGGCCGGGCGACGCTTGGCGGCTGGAGCCCGCCGGGCCCCGGCCCCCACCGTCGGCGCCTCGGATGAGGACTCGATGTCGGCCAGCACGGCCGCCGGCCGACCCGGGTCCACGAAACCCAACTCCGTGCCCAGGCGGTTGCGGGCGGCCAGCGCCCCGCTGGACGTGTCGAGTGTCCACTCCGCGGTCATCTGCCGCCCCCGGGAGCGGAAGCGGAAGCGCACCAACCAGTCGTGCTCGATCAGGTGGCAGGCGGACCAGCCCCCGGTGAACTCCTCCGCGGTGAGGAGCACGCCCCGGTCGGCCAGGTTGCGCAGCACCGACCCCTCCAGCGGGCGGTCCGAGCTGCCCCGGCGGGGCGTGTGCAGGGTGCTCTCGGCGGCCCGGGTGACGGCCGCCGCCTGCTCGGCCAACACAGGAGCGGCGAAGCGGTCGACCCAGTCGGTGGTGACACCGGCCTCCGCGGCTACCTCCTCGACCGTGCGCCCGGCCCGCAGGCGGGCCTGGATCTCGCGCGGGCTCAGACCGCTCTGCACCGGGGCCCGGGGCGGTCGGGCCGGGGCCGTCGCCGGCTCCTCCCCCGTCGGCTCGTCACCCTCGCCGGGCGACCCGGCCGCGGCCGTTCCCCACTGCTCCGGCATGGCCCCGGCCGGGCCGGAGCCCAGGCCTCTGGCGGTGGCCAGGTGGCTCAGAAGGGTCTCATCTATCTGAAGGACGTAACCGCCGGTCTGTGCCCCCCGCCGGGCGGCGAGGATGAGACCTCCATGGTCGGAAGTGAAGCCGATTACGTGGAGTTGTCTCACAAGCGACCCCGGCACAGCGGGCCCGCCAGCCGGACCCCGAAGGGGCAAAATAGCAGGTAGTGCTCCGGCCCCGGAGGACCCGCCG
>JAKAXN010000252.1:1444-6629 GCA_021816565.1 Actinomycetes bacterium | reverse complement strand
CGGTCATCTCCTTCGACGGCCAGGCCGGCACCTTCGCCTACCCGGGCAGCACCTTCGGGGCCATGGGGGCGGAGGCCATGAGCCGGGCCATCGGCGCCGACGAGGACACCTCGGCGGCGCTGCGGGCAGCCGAGGTGGAGGCCAGCTACCACTCCGCCGGACGGCTCGGCTTCGACGAGATGATCCAGCCGGCCGAGACCCGCAACGCCCTGCTGTCCACCCTGGGCCGGGCCCTGTCGCGCCGGCAGGCCCCGGCCGAACCGGTGCTCCACCCGGCCGTCAGGCCCTAGGTTCTGGACCATGACAGAAATACGTGGCGCGACCGCGCTGGTGACCGGGGCCAACGGCGGCCTGGGCCGGGCCATAGCCCGGGCCCTCCGGGACGAGGGGGCCTCGGTGGTGGTGACCGGCCGGCGGGCCGAGCAGGTCGAGGCCCTGGCCTCCGACATCGGCGGCCGGGCCGTGGTGGCCGACCTGAGCCGCCGCGATGACCTGGCCCGGCTGCTCGAGGAGGCCGGCCCGCTGGACATCGCGGTGATGAACGCAGCCCTGCCGGCTTCAGGCGACATCGGGGACTGGGACCAGACCCAGATCGACAACGCCCTCGAGGTCAACCTGGCCAGCCCCATCGCCACGACCAGGGCCCTGCTACCGGCGTTCCGGGCCCGCCGCTCCGGCCACTTCGTGTTCGTGTCGTCGCTGTCGGGCAAGGTCGGCTCCAGGGGTACGGCGCTGTACTCGGCCACCAAGTTCGGCCTGCGGGGCTTCGCCGCCGGGCTGCGCTGCGACCTGTACCGCAGCGGGATCGGTTGCTCGGTGGTCAACCCGGGGTTCGTGCGCGACGCCGGCATGTTCGCCGACACCGGGGCCCGGCTGCCGTTCGGGGTGGGCACGGTCAGCCCCGAGCAGGTGGCGGCCGCGGTGGTCAAGGCGGTCCGCCGGGACCGGGCGGAGATCGACGTGGCCCCGCTGGCCCTCAGGCTGGGGGCGCTGGTCGGATCGCTCAGCCCGAACGTGTCGGTGGCCGCCCAGGCCCGCTTCGGGTCGTCGGTGTCGGAGCAGATGGTCGAGGCCCAGCGGGGGAAGAGGAGCTAGCAGCCATGTGCCAGGACCACGGAGACCATCCCCACTTCGAGCCCGTCCTGCACGACTTCGAGCCGCCGGTCGTGTTCGACCTCGAGCCGGTCGACTCGGTGACCGCGACCGCCCTGATGGACAACGTCACGGACTTCTTCATGCCCGACCAGGGGCCGGCGGTGCGGGCCCGCACCGCCGGCGGTCGGCGGCCCACCGCTTCCATGGAGGGCGGCTGGGGCCTCGACGCACTGATCGCCGAGCACGGGTTCTCGGTGCTGGTGACCGTCACCAGGGGCGCCGCGGCGCACCGGATCCTCTTCGACACCGGCACCAGCCCCGACGGGGTGGTGGAGAACATGCGACGGCTGGACATCGACCCGTCGGGGATCGAGGCCATCGTGTGCAGCCACGGCCACTTCGACCACACCACCGGCCTGGACGGGCTGATCAGGAGGCTGGGCCGGACCAACCTGCCGGTCCTCATCCACCCCCACTTCTGGCGACGCCGGCGGGTCACGGTCCCGGGCCGGGAGCCGCACGAGATCCCCACCACCAGCCGGAGGGCCCTCACCGACGCCGGCTTCGAGGTCATCGAGGAGGGTCATCCGAGCTTCCTGCTCGGCCGGTCGGTGCTGATAACCGGCGAGGTGGCCCGCACCACCGGCTACGAGCCGGGCTTCCCGCCCCAGCAGGCCTGGCTCGCCGGCCGCTGGGCGCCCGACCCGCTGGTGCTCGACGACCAGGCCCTGATCCTCGACGTCAGGGGCAAGGGCCTGCTGGTGATCACCGGCTGCGGCCACGCCGGGGTGGTCAACATCTGCCGCTACGCCCGCCGCCTGACCGGGGAACGGCCGCTCCATGCCCTGATGGGCGGCTTCCACCTCAACGGGCCCGTGTTCGAGCCGCTCATCCCCCGGGTGCTCGACGACCTGGAGCAGATGGCCCCCCAGGTCCTGGTCCCGGCCCACTGCACCGGCTGGCGGGCCCAGCACGCCATGGCCCGGCGCTTCGGGGACGCGTTCGTTCCCAACTCGGTGGGCACCAGCTTCACCTTCTAGGCGGCCCGGCCGGGGCGTCGGTCAGCCGACCATCCGGGTGCGGCCCTCCCAGAACGGGGCCCGCAGGTCCTTCTTCAGCACCTTGCCGCTGGGGTTGCGGGGCAGCTCGGCCAGCCACTCCACGCTGGTCGGGCACTTGAAGCCGGCCAGCCGCTCCCGGCAGAAGCCGAGCAGCTCGGCCTCGGTCACCTCGTCGCCCGGGGCCCGCACCACCATGGCCCGGGGCGTCTCACCCCAGCGTTCGCTCGGGATGCCGATGACCGCCACGTCGGCCACCCCGGGGTGGGACATGATGACGTTCTCCACCTCGGCCGGGTACACGTTCTCCCCGCCGGAGACGATCATGTCCTTCACCCGGTCGTGGATGTAGAAGTACCCGTCGGCGTCCTGGTAGCCGGCGTCGCCGGTGTGCAGCCAGCCACCGTCGGTGACCGTCGCTGCGGTCTGCTCCGGCATGTGCCAGTAGCCGGCCATCACCGTCGGCCCCTTGACCCAGATCTCCCCCACCGTCCCGGCCGGCACCTCCGAGCCGGTGGCCGGATCGACCACCCTGGCCTCGGATCCGGGGATGGGCACGCCGACGGCCCGCAGCCGGTGGCGGTTGGGCCCGTCCGGGTCGTGGTCGGCCGCCGGGAGGTATATGACCGTGCCGGTGGACTCGGTCAGTCCGTAGGCCTGCACGAAGCTGCAGCCGAAGGTCCGCACCGACTCGGCCAGCACCTTCTCCGAGATCGGCGAGGCCCCGTAGAGGAGGGCCTTCAGGGCGGAGAAGTCCCGCTCGGCGACGCCGGGCACGGCCAGCATGAACTGCAGCACGGCGGGCACCAGGAACCCGTGGGTGACCCGCTCGGCCACGATGGTGTCGATCAGCTTGTCCGGGACGATCTCACGGATCAGCACGTTGGTGGCCCCCTGGGCGAAGCCGGCCAGGGCCCAGCCGCCACCGCCGATGTGGTAGAGCGGCATCGGCACCATGCTCACGCTGTCGGGACCGAAACCCATGATCTGCGGGTACAGGTCCATGCCGGCGAGCAGGTTGGACTGGGTGAGCTGCACCCCCTTGGGGCGGCCGGTCGTGCCCGACGAGTACAGCTGGTAGGCGATGTCGCCGGGGCCGAGCGGCTCCTCGGGGTCCTCGCCAGGGTGGGCGTCGCGCCACTCCTCGTAGGGGGCACCGGTGGTGAGAATCCGCACGCCGGTCAGCTCATCTGCCACCTTCTCCACCGCCGGGGCGAACTCCTCGCCCACCACGAAGACCCGGGCCTGGCTGTCGGCCACGATGAAGGCGATCTCGGGGGGCGCCAGGCGGTAGTTGACCGGGCAGGGGACGGCGTTGAGCTTGGCCGCCCCGAAGAACAGCTCCACCTGCTCGGGGCTGTTCTTGTCCAGGAACGCCACCCGGTCCCCCGGACCCACCCCGGCGGCCCGCAGGGCCTGGGCCACCCGGCTGGTGCGCTCGTGCAGTTCGGCGTAGGTGAGCCGGCCCTCCGACCACAGCAGCGCCGGATGGTCGGGCCGGAGCCGGGCCCAGTGACGCAGGAACCCGGCGGTGGTGGTGGGACGCGGCGCTTCTGTGACCTCGGTCATCACCGAGAGGCTAGAACCTTGGCATGCCCGATGCCGTCCTTCTCGACCGGCCCCACCCGGCGGTGGCCCGGATCACCCTCAACCGCCCGGACCGCCTCAACGCCATCGACGAGGACCTCCTCGAGGGGCTCTACGCGGCCCTCGACGAGGCGGACCGCGACCCTGCGGTCCGCTCGGTGGTGCTGACCGGGGCCGGGCGGGGGTTCTGCGCCGGCATGGACCTGAAGGGCGGCGGACGGCCCACTCCCGGCACCGAGGACCTCGGCCCCATCCCGTCGGTGTTCATGTCGCAGCAGCGGATCGCCGGTGTGGTGACCCGGATGCGGCGAGTCCGCAAGCCCGTCATCGCCGCGGTCAACGGGCCGGCGGCGGGCGGGGGGCTGGCGTTCGTGCTGGGGGCGGACATCCGCATCGCCGCGGCCTCGGCCCGCTTCAACGCCGCCTTCGTGCGGATCGGCCTGTCCGGCTGTGACATCTCGGTCAGCTGGCTGCTCCCCCGGCTGGTCGGCGCCGGCCACGCCCACCTGCTGATGCTGACCGGCCGCCTGATCCCGGCCGACGAGGCCCGCCGGATCGGCATGGTGGCCGAGGTGGTGCCCGACGAGGCCCTGATGGAGGCGGCCTTCTCGGTGGCCGACGAGATCGCCGCCAACAGCCCGTTCGGGGTGTGGATGACCAAGGAGGTGATGTGGTCGGCGCTGGAGATCCCCAGCCAGCAGGCCGCCATCGACCTGGAGAACCGGACGCAGATACTGGCCCTCCAGACCGACGACGCAGCCGAGCAGCGGCGGGCGTTCCTCCAGCGGTCGGCGCCGAGCTACGGGTGGCGGTGACTCACACGCTGCCGAAGTAGGTCGCGCCCGGCCCGAACGTGTACACCTGGCCGGCGCCGGTGACGAGGTAGTACCCGCCGCCGGCCGGGGCCGGGGACAGGTCGACGATGGGGCTGGCCGGCGGGTTGGCGCCGAGGGAGCCGTAGAACGGGGCGTCACCGAAGGAGAACACCCCGCCGTCGGATCCGACCAGGGTGTAGCCCCGCCCGTCGGCGGTGCCGCTCATCCCCACCACCGGGCGGGCCAGGCGCACCCCGCCGAGGGACCCGAAGAACCCGTCGGAGGTGAAGGCGAACACCCCGCCGTCGCTGGCCACCAGCCAGTACCCGTTGCCGCCGGGGGCCACGGCTATGCCGTCCACCGGCTGGGCCAGGCGGATGCCCCCGGTCGAGCCGTGGAAGCCGGCGTCACCGAAGGAGAACACCCCGCCGTCGCGGGCGACCAGCCAGTACCCCCGGCCGTCGGGGGTGGAGGCCATGCCGACCACCGGGGCGGCCAGGTGGATGCCGCCGGTGGAGCCGTAGAAGCCGGCGTCGCCGAAGGTGAAGATGCCGCCGTCGGCGCCGAGCAGCCAGTAGCCACCGCCGTCGGGGGTGGACTGTATGGCGATGATGGGGGCGCTCAGGGCCA
>JAKAXN010000252.1:0-1434 GCA_021816565.1 Actinomycetes bacterium | reverse complement strand
CAGGGCCACGCCGGAGAGGTCACCCCGCCACACCGCCGCCCCGAAGGCCGACACCTGGCCGGCCGGGTCGACGACCAGGTAGCCGGGGCACCCCCCGGTCTCCACCGCGGCGATGCCGGCGGCGCCGGGCAGGGTGGCCCCCGACCGGGTGGGACATCCGGCGGTGGAGGGCAGGGCCGAGCCCACGGTGGACGTGCCGGTGGTGGTCGGGGCCGGGGCCGGGGCGGCCGTACCGCCGGAGGTGCCGGTGCCGGAGGTGCCCGTTCCGCCGGTGGTCCCGGTTCCGCCGGTCGGGCCGGTGGTGGAGGCGAAGGAGAACGAGGCGCTGAGCGTGCCCCGCCCGAGGGTGCCGGCGGCGGAGACCGAAGCGGTGCCGGCCCCGGCCGGGACCGTGACCGTGGCGGCGGTGGCCGACCCGCCGGCGGCCACCGCGGCGGAGGACCCGAACGATATGGTCGCCCCTTCCAGGCCGGTGCCGTACACCGTCACCTCGGTGCCGGGAGCGGCCGAGGCCGGAACCACCGAGGTCACCTCCGGGCAGGTGAGCCCGCTGAAGACGGGCGAGCCCAGCCCGGTGGCCCCGTCGTAGCCGGGACCGGCCGGGTAGGCCCCGGCGTTGCTGCCGGTCATGTCGTTGTTGCCGGAGGTGATGTCCTGGAGGCCGGTGCCGTAGCCGCCCTGGGCGGCCAGGCGGTACAGCACCGGGTTGAACAGCCCGGTCGGGGCGGCGCAGCCCTGGTTGCGGTCGGCGACCAGGCCGGCCACGAACGGGGCGGCGAAGCTGGTCCCGTCCCCGACGTCCCACTGGCCGCCCGAGTAGAGGACCATCCCCACCCCGGAGTTGGCCGAGATGTCGGGGACCTCCCGGCAGGACGTGCCGCACGGCTGGGCGGTGGGCCACTGGAGGGCGGCCGGCTGGTAGGACGGCCGGCTCTCGTACCGGGAGAGGCCGCCGCCCCCGGCGGCCTGGCCCTGGTTGGACGATGCGCAGGTCAGGCTCTCCTGGCCCTGGCAGGCGTTCCAGGTGACCTCGTCGCCGGGGCCGAGGAGCGAGGTGCCGCCCACCGCGGTGACGTCGGGGTCCGACGCCGGGTACTGCACCTGCAGGCCGGTCGTGCCGTCCGACTGGTAGCAGCCCTCCGAGCCGCTGTCCCCGGAGGCCACCAGGACGGTCTGGCCCTGGGCCGCGGCCTGCTGGAGCAGCACCCCCATGGAGGAGATCTCACCCGACGAGTACGAGTCCACCTCGCACAGGTCCCAGCTGCTGGAGATGACCGCGGCCCGGTCCTGGCTGACGATGGCGTTCCAGGTGTCGTAGGACCCGCTCTGGCTGTTGGGGCCCTCGTAGGAGAGCACCGATGCCCCGGGGGCCTGGGTGATCACCTGCTCGATGTCCAGGTTGGCCTCGCCGGTGCCGCCCGGGTCGGGGGTGCC
>JAKAXN010000251.1 GCA_021816565.1 Actinomycetes bacterium | reverse complement strand
CGACGGCCTCATCGAGGATCTGCGGTCGGGCCGCCTGGACGACGAGGTCCCGCCCCACGGCACCCTCAGCCGGGTGCGCCGGACGGTCGGTCTCGAGGCCACTCCGGTCCACCTGGCGGCCGACGCGACCGCCGATGGCAAGCGGGCGGAGACGGCGGCGGCCGCCGCGGGTCAGACCGCCGGCGGCCAGGATGCCCGCGTCGCCGCCGGCAGCGGGCTCGACCTGTCCACCAAGCGCACCACCGCGGCCACCGACGTGGTGGACGCCGCCCACCTGGAGGGCAAGTAGAAGTGCCCCTGACCGACGCCCCCAAGATCGTCACCCGCCGCCTGCACCAGCCCCGCTCCTGGACGATGGAGTCCTATCTGGCCGACGGCGGCTACCAGGGCCTGCGCAAGGCCCTCACCATGACCCCGCAGGAGATCCACGACTCCGTCAACACGGCCAACATCCTGGGCCGGGGCGGGGCCGGCTTCGAGGCCGGCCGCAAGTGGGGCATGCTCCGCAAGGCCTCGCCGGTCTACCTGACCATCAACGGTGACGAGAGCGAGCCGGCCACCTTCAAGGACCACGCCCTAATCGAGGGTGATCCCCACCAGCTGATCGAGGGCGCGGTCATCTGCGCCTACGTGATCGGCGCATCACAGGTGTTCCTCTACGTCCGGGGGGAGTTCCCCCTGGCCATCGAGCGGCTCCAGTCGGCACTCAACGAGGCCTACTCCTACGGGGCGGTCGGGGAGCGCATCTTCGGCAGCAGCTTCTCCGTGGACGTGGTCGTGCACCCCGGTGCCGGCGCCTACATCTGCGGCGAGGAGACCGCCCTGCTGGAGAGCCTGGAGGGCAAGCGGGGCTACCCCCGCATCAAGCCGCCGTTCTTCCCGGCGGTCATGGGCCTCTACGGCGCCCCGACCATCGTCAACAACGTGGAGACGGTCTCGAACCTGCCGTGGGTCATCCTCAACGGCGGTGAGGACTTCGCCGCTCTCGGCGAGGGCCGCTCGAAGGGGACCAAGCTGCTGGCCCTGGCCGGCCACGTCAAGCGCCCCGGCAACTACGAGCTGGAGTGGGCCAAGGTCACCTTCCGGGACCTCATCTTCGATCCCCGCCTCGGTGGCGGCATCCGTGATGACAACGATCTGAAGGCCATCATCCCGGGCGGGGTCTCCTCGCCGTGGATCGGACCCGAGCACCTCGACGTGTCCCTCTCCAACGAGGCCATCGCCGGCATCGGCTCCATGGCCGGTTCCGGGTCGGTCATCCCGATGGACCACACGACGTGCATGGTGCGCGCCGCCTGGCGGATCGTGCGGTTCTTCCACCGGGAGTCCTGCGGCCAGTGCACCCCGTGCCGGGAGGGCGGCGGATGGCTGGAGAAGGTCCTCGAGCGCATCGAGTCCGGTCAGGGCCGCGAGGCCGACCTGGACCTGCTCATGGACATCTGCGACAACATCTCCCCCGGGGTGTCGTGGCCCCCGGCCCAGACCACCATCTGCGTGCTGGGACCGTCGATGCCCCCGTCCGTGGCCGCCGGCCTGCGCATGTTCAAAGACGAGTACCTCGCCCACATCCGCGACGGCCGCTGCCCGTTCCCCCCTGACCGCCTGCCCCGGAGACTGACCCGTGTCTGATGCCAACTCCGCCTCGGGGCCGCCGCCGGCGACCGAGGTGCCGGTCCGCCTGACCAAGCGACCGCTGGTCACCGAGAGCGCGGTGGGGACCTCGCCGCCCCCCTCGAATGCCGAGGGCACCGTCACCATCACCATCGACGGCCGCCAGGTGCAGGCCCGGGCCGGGTCTTGGATCATCGACGCCGCCGACGAGGCCGGCGTCTACATCCCCCGCTTCTGCTACCACCCGCGGATGAAGCCGGTGGGCATGTGCCGGATGTGCCTGGTCGAGGTGGAGGGCCCCCGGGGCGCCACCCTGATGCCGGCCTGCTACAACCCCGTGAGCGACGGGATGGAGATCCGGACCAAGAGCCAGAAGGCCGTCAAGGCCCAGGAAGGCGTGCTGGAGTTCCTGCTGGTCAACCACCCGCTCGACTGCCCGGTGTGCGACAAGGGTGGCGAGTGCCCGCTGCAGGACCAGACCCTGGCCTACGGTCCGGGTGAGACCCGCTTCGTCGAGGAGAAGCGCCACTGGGAGAAGCCCATCCCCATCTCCGATCTGGTGTTCCTGGACCGCGAGCGCTGCATCCAGTGCGGCCGCTGCGTCCGCTTCGCCGACGAGGTGGCCGGCGACCCTCTCATCGATTTCGCCGAGCGCGGTGACCAGACCGAGGTGGCGACCTTCCCGGGGCAGCCGTACTCGTCGTACTTCAGCGGCAACGTCGTGCAGATCTGCCCGGTGGGCGCGCTGACGTCGAAGCCGTACCGCTTCAAGTCCCGGCCCTGGGATCTCCAGCAGGTCGAGAGCACGTGCACCACCTGCTCGGTGGGGTGCCGGACCGCCCTCCAGTCGAGCTCCGACCAGGTGAGCCGCCTCATCGGCGTGGACTCCGACCCGGTCAACTGGGGCTGGCTGTGCGACAAGGGCCGGTTCAACTACCCCACGTCCAACGACAGCAACCGCCTCACCGTGCCCATGGTCCGCCGGGGCGACGAGCTGGTCGAGACCAGCTGGGGAGAGGCCCTGTCGGTCGCGGCCCAGGCCCTGGCCGGGGCCAAGAGGGCCGGCGGCGGGTCGTCGGTCGGCGTGATCGGCGGAGCCCGCCTGCCCAACGAGGACGCCTACGTGTGGTCCAAGGTGGCCCGCATGGTCCTCGGCACCGACAACGTCGACGCCCAGGTGGGTGACGGCCTGCCGGCCGAGACCATCCTGGGTCTGCCCCGGGCCACCATCGACCAGGCGGCCGCCGCCCCGGTCGTGATCACCCTCGGCCCCGACATCAAGGACGAGCTACCGGTCTTGTACCTGCGGCTGCGCCACGCGGTGCGCGAGAACGGGACGCAGCTCATCGAGCTGACCCCGGCCCCGACCGGCCTCACCCCCTACGCGGCCGAGACCGCGCTGTACCGGCCCGGTGAGGTGGCCGCAGCAGCCGCGGCCATCACCTCCGCCGGCCCGCTGACCGGTGACGTGGCGGGCGTGGCCCGTGAGACCCTGCAGACGGTGCGGGCCCACATCGAACGGGCCGGGCAGGTGGCCACCCCGGGCTCCCCCTCGGTGGTCGTGGTCCTGGGCCGCCCCTCGCTGGCCGAGTCCGAGGACCAGGTGGCGGCGGCGGCCCGGATACTGGCCTCCATCCCCGGGGTGGCGTTCCTGTCGGCCCTCCGGCGGGGCAACGTGCACGGGGCCCTGGACTTCGGCCTGGCTCCCGGTGTCCTTCCCGGCCGGGTCGGACTGGACGAGGGCCGGGACTGGTACGGCTACCACTGGGGCGCCGAGCTGCCGGCCGCCCGCGGTACCGACACCGCCGGCATGCTGGCCGGCGCGGCCCGGGGCCACTTCGGTGCCCTGATCCTGGTGGGCGCCGACCCCATCGCCGACTTCCCCGACACCGGAGCGGCGCTACGGGGCCTGCTCGGAGCCGGCTTCGTGCTGGCCGTGGACACCCACCTGACCGAGTCGGTCCGCAAGGCCGACGTGGTCCTGCCGGCGGCCGCCTGGTCCGAGCGGCGGGGCACCTTCACCAACATCGAGGGTCGCATCACCTGGCTCAGCCAGCTGGTCACCGCCCGGGGAGTGGCCTGGCCGGACTGGGTGATCGCCAGCGAGCTGTCCGCCCGGTTGGGGGTCAACCTGGCCTTCACCCGGCTCGAGGACATCTGGGCCGAGATCGAGAGGGTCTCCCCCCTGCACCACGGGATCTCCTACGAGATCTTCAACGGGCTGCGGGCCCGGGACGGCATCGTCGTGCCGGCCGGCCCCGAGACCACCGCGCCGTCGGCGCCCCGGGCCCTCGACCCCATGGCCGACCCGGGCATCTCCTCCGCCGAACTGCACAAGGTCGCTCCCAGCGCCCTGCTGATGACCACGGTCGAGATGCAGCCCGAGCCGGGCAGCGAGGACCGCTCCGAGAAGGTCTCCTATCCGGCCCCGCCCCAGTCCGGCGCCACCGGCGAGGAGGTGCCGGACGTGCCCGCCTTCCTGGGGCTGCCGGCGGTGCCCGCGCCCAACGGCGAGAGCCCGGCCGGCGACGGGCTGCGGCTCGTCACCCGCCGCACCATGTGGGACGGCGGCACCGAGGTGCAGTCATCGAACTTCCTTTCCGGCCTGGCCCCCGAGGCCACCGTCCGTCTCAACCCGGCGGTCCTGGCCGAGATGGGCGCGGCCCACGGCGAGAAGGTGACGGTCCGCTCGGCCAGGGGCACGCTGACGGTGGCGGCCTCCGCCGACCCGGCCGTCCCGGCCGGCACCGCGGTGATCGCATGGAACCTGCCCGGCGGGCGGGCCGGTGACCTCATCGACGGGACCAGCCGGGTCACCGAAGTGACCGTCACGGATCTGTCTGGAGGTGACGCCTGATGGGCGATCCGCTGTACATCCACGGGCTCGACCACTGGCAGGTATGGGTGATCCTGCTGGTCAAGGTCGTGATCACCTTCGTGATCGTCCTGCTCTCGGTGCTGTTCATGGTCATGTACGAGCGCAAGGCGGTGGCCTGGCTGGGCGTGCGCTACGGGCCGAACCGGGCCGGCCCCAACGGGTGGCTCCAGTCCCTCGCCGACGGCACCAAGCTGCTGTTCAAGGAGGCCTTCACCCCCCGCACCGCCGACAAGCTGGTGTACAAGCTGGCCCCGTACCTGATGCTCGTCCCGGTGATGATCACCTTCGCCATCGTGCCCATCGGCGGGACCGTCTCCTTCGGCCACTACACCACCCGCCTGCAGCTGGCCGACCCGCCCTGGGGCATCCTGTTCATGCTGATGATGTCGGGCCTGGCCGTCTACGGCGTCATCCTGGCCGGCTGGTCGTCGGGATCGAAGTACCCGCTGCTCGGGTCGGTCCGGGCCAGCGCCCAGATGGTCTCCTACGAGGCGGTCCTGGGCCTGACCACCGCCACCGTCGTTCTGGTGACCGGCTCGCTGCACACCAGCGCCATCGTGGCCGCCCAGCACGGCGGGTTCCTGTACCGGTGGAACATCATCCACACCGCGGTCATACCTTTCATCCTCTTCTTCATCGCCATCACCGCCGAGATGACCCGGGCCCCGTTCGACCTGGTGGAGGCCGAGGAGGAGCTGTCGGGCGGCTACAACCTCGAGTACTCCTCGATCGACTTCGCGTGGTTCTACCTGGCCGAGTACGCCGCCCTGGTGACCAACTCGGCCATCATCACCACCCTCTGGCTGGGCGGACCCGACGGGCCTTCCATCGCCGGCCACTCGATCGGCCCGTTCTGGTTCACCCTCAAGGTGCTGATCCTGCTCTACGTGTTCGTGTGGATCCGGGCCACGCTGCCCCGCCTGCGCTACGACCAGCTGATGGACCTGGGATGGAAGCGGATGATCCCCGCCGCCCTGGCCATGCTCATGATCGTCGCCGGCTTCCAGGTCACCAACAACGTCACCGGCACCGGCTTCGGCCACTGGCTGGACCAGCGGGTCTGGGGCCTGGCTGCCATCGGCGGGGCCATCATCCTCATCGCTCTGCTCGTGCGGGCCATCGACGTGGGCCGCGAGGCCACCGAGGTGGAAGCGGCCCAGGACAGCCGCATGGCAGCCAACGGCTCGGGAGGTGCGCCATGAGCTTCCTGGACTTCTTCAAGGGCTTCGCGGTAACCGGGAAGCTGCCGCTCAAGCCCAAGGTCACAGTCCAGTACCCGGAGGAGAAGCGGCCCAAGCCGGAGCGCTTCCACGGCCGCCACGTCCTCAACCGCTACGAGGACGGCATGGAGAAGTGCATCGGCTGCGAGTTGTGCGCCGGGGTGTGCCCGGCCCGCTGCATCTACGTGCGCGGCGCCGACAACCCCCCGGACACGCCGGTCTCGCCCGGCGAGCGCTACGGCTTCGTCTACGAGATCAACTTCTTGCGCTGCATCCACTGCGACATGTGCGTCGAGGCCTGCCCGACGGAGGCCATCACCGAGTCCAAGCTCTTCGAGTTCTCCTTCGTCAACCGGGCCGACGCCATCTACACCAAGGCCGAGCTGCTCGTCGACGACGAGGGGCGGCCCCGACAGCTGCCCTGGGAGGACTGGAAGCCGGGCGACGACCGGCACACCTCGGCGTGGGTGCGGGCCACCAGCCCGGGCGGCGCCGCCGAGATGGAGGGCAAGGCCCTCTGGTCGGCTGAGCTCGGCTACGGCGTGCGCCCCCCGCAGAAGGGCCAGAGCGACCCGGCCTCGGCGGACTACCCGGCGGAATCGGACCTGTCGCTGCGCGAGATGCTCTCCCCCGCCCTACGGGGTATCAACGTGAGCGACCGGCGCCCGGTGCGCGGCGGGGGTGAGCTCTGATGCTGGCCACCCTCCTGATGGCCGCCCACCGGACCACGCTCGGCAACGCCTCCGACTGGGCCGTGTTCCTGGTCGGGGCGGCGCTGATCCTGATCGGGGCGTTCGGGGTCATCCTGCTGCGCAACCCGGTCCACTGCGCCCTCAACCTGGTGATCACCCTGGTCGGGATCGCCCTGGAGTTCATCGACCAGAGCGCCGACTTCCTGGCCGCGGTGCAGATCATCGTCTACGCCGGCGCCATCGTCATCCTGTTCCTGTTCGTCATCATGTTCCTCGGCATCGACCGCAAGGAGGC
>JAKAXN010000250.1 GCA_021816565.1 Actinomycetes bacterium | reverse complement strand
GGGCGATGTTGGCGTCGCCGAAGGCCACGTTGGCGTCATCGCTGGTCGTGATGTCCTGCACCAGCGGGAAGGCGCAGTCCTGGAGCTCCATGACCACACCCTTCAGGGCGCCGAGCGCCGGGGTGACCTCGAGCAGCTGGAGGATCACCGGCTGGTCCGGACCGAGCAGCGCACCGCTGGCGATGCGGAACAGCAGGCTGTAGCCGATCTGGCCGGCCGCGCCGGTTACAGCGACCCGTACTGGTGAAGCAGACATGCGATCTCAGCCTCCGTCGAAGAGATGTGCCGTGGGGCGGCGGTGGGGGGACGGATGACGACGATAGGTCCGGTTCCGTCCGCCCGGCCAACCGGACGCGGCCCGACCGCGGAGGCGGGCGCCCGGCGGTTCAGGCGCTGATGGTGGGCGGGGAGACCACCCCGAGGCGGTGGAGGTAGCTGAGCTTGCGCTCGACGGCCTGACGCCAGGCCAGCAGGTCCTGGTCGAAGCGGGCCCGGTCGCCGTCCTCGAAGGCGTGTTCGAGTTCGTCGAAGGCGGCGTCTTCGGCGTCGAGCAGCGCCCGGTAACGGGTGAGGAACTGGTCGTCGATCACTTCCGACAGCATCACTTGCCATACCTCCAGGTCGGCGTTGGCTGTCAAGTTAGCCTCCGGTCGGTGGGTGGGCCAGGGGTGCCGCGGCCCCGACCGGATCCGGTCGAGGGGAAGGTCAGCCCTCCGGCGGGAACGTGGTGTCCCGGCGGACCGCCGCCGGTACCGGGTCCAGACCGTGCAGCCTGGCGCTGAGATCGGCCAGGCGGCCCGGGCTGCCGCTGACCCGCAGGCGGCCCTCCATGAGGGCCTTCTGGGTCGACAGCCGCCCCTGGGCGATGGCCGCCGCGGTCGCCCAGTCCGAGGTCAGGCGCAGGTCCGGTCCCGGGCTTCCAGCCGGCACCGGCCAGACGATCCGGGCCTGCCCGTCGGTCACCTCCACCCGGTAGGTCACCCGTCCCTCCGGAGTTCCCTCGACGACCTGCTCAAGGACCGCCACCGCCGGGCCCGCCGCGCTCTGCGTGCCGGCGGCCACCTCGGCGAACCACTCCGGGGACAGGTACCGGGCCATCAGGCCTGCCACCGCTTGGGCAGGATGGCCCGTTCCAGCCGGGTCTGGGCCAGGGCCTCCCGCTCGGCCCAGCGGTCCAGCGCCTCGTTCATGCGCTCCCGCAGACCGGGCCGGGCGCCGGGCGCCGGATCGGGCATCGCCGCGGTCGTGTCCAGGTCCCTCTTGCGGGTGAGGCCGGGTTTCACCGACCCGGCCCGGGTCCCGGGCTCCGGCTGCGGCCGGCCGGCCGGCCCGGACCGGCTCGGGGCCGCCGGTCGGGCCCGTAACGGGCGGGACGCCGAATCCGGACCGGTGCTGCGGGCATCGGTGGCCGCTGATCGGCCGCGGGCCGTCCCGCCCCGGGCGGCGGCGGCCCCGCCGTTGGTCTTGGCGCCGTTGGCCTTGCCGTTGGCTTTGCCGTTGGCCGATGCCGCGGCGGCGCCGTTGGTCTTGGCGCCGTTGGCTTTGGCGCCGTTGGCCTTGCCGTTGGCCGATGCCGCGGCCCTGCCGTTGGTCTTGGTTTTGTTGGCCGGGGCCGGGGTGGAGGCCGGCTCCGCCCGGCTGGGGGTTCCGGCTGGCGGGTCCGCTTCGCCGGCCCGCCGGCGAACCTGGCTGGCCCGGGCGTTGACCCTGAGCAGGGCGCTGGCCGCCAGGCGCATCGGTCCCCGCCGGGCCGTGGCCAGCTCCTCCAGGCGCTCATCGGGATCCGACTCGAACACCGGGGTCTCGAACCAGTCGTCGAAGCTGACGTCGCCCAGGGAGGGCTCCGTCCCCTCACCCTCCTCGCCGGGTCCGAGGACCCCGACGCCGGCCGGGACCGGCTGGGAGGTCCCGGCCCGCAGGGGTCGGGTGGATGATGGCCGCCGGCCGCGCTTTTGATCTGTCATGGCGTCACCATTTTCGTTCGGTTCTGCAGCGTGGGGCGATCATGCCCCGTTCGCCGTACCTGGAGGATTCGCACCGGCGCCGGTCAACCCCTTTTTCCTGGTCGGGATCTTCGGGTTCAGTGCTCCACGACCGAGCTGTCGTAGCGGTTGGTCCGGCTGCCGCCGGGCCAGCGCACCCGCAGCTCCACCACCAGCGGACCGGCCGGGCAGTCCCGCGGCACGCTGAAGTCGAGCCGGCCCACCCGGGCGCACGAGTCGGCGTCCACGGATCCGCCGTAGCTCCAGGTGCGGGTCCCGCCGGGCCAGTCGACAGTGGCGTCCACCCGGCAGTCCCGCAGGGCTACCCGCAGGTCGCTGACCACGTGCAGATCCAGGGCGACCCGCTCGCCCGGCCGGTACGACGGCGCCGGTCGGTCGGCCGTGACTATCACCGGGGCGCAGGCGTCGGCCACCGCCCGGTAGCCGGCCTTCGGCTCCCTCTCGTGGTCGAGCACGGCCCAGCTGACGGCCGGTTGGGCGTCGGCCAGCATGAAGAAACAGAAGCCCCCGGTGGGGCGGTACTTGAGCCGCCTCAGCGTCTCGATGTGGTGGCGCAGCACCGTGGCCTGGTACTCCTGGGTGGCCCGGCGCCAGGCGTCGAAGCTGGCGTGGCCGGCGGGAGGGACCCGCTCGTCGAAGATCTCCGTCTGGAGGCAGTGGTGGGCCCGCAGCCGGTCCCAGTCCAGGTCCGGCCACCGCTCGGGCTCCATGAAGGCGGCCGACTCCGGTACGGCCTGGGCCCCGAACTCCGACACGAATCGGGCCATGACGGGCAGGCGTGAGAGCACCTTGGGGAAGTCCCTCTCCTGGCCGTGGTACCACCCGAAGTACAGGTGGCTGTCGGTCCCCCACGCCGGGTGGGGGACCACCCCCGAGTGGGCCACCACCGGGCGCGACCCGTCGGCCCGCTCCAGGGCCCGGCGGATGGATCGGTCCAGGCCGGTCTTGTTCCACGTCGGCAGCATCTGCCCGGCGGCCACGCGCGCCGCGGTACGCGCCTTCACCGTCCCGCCGGGGGCCAGCTCCACCGCCACGGGCTCGTTGTGGCCGCACCACAGGGCGATGGACGGATGGTGGCCGAGCAGCTCCACCGCCCGCCGGGCCTGGCTGACCGCCTGGCGGCGGACCTGGCCGTAGCCCCACTGAAGGGGCAGGTCCTGCCACAGCAGCACGCCCAGCCGGTCGGCGGCCTCGTACAGCTCCGGCCGGCCTATGTGGGCGTGGACCCTCAACAGGTCCAGCCCGGCCTCGGCGGCCAGCTCCACGTCCCGGGCCACCTCGGCCGGCGACGCCTCGGCCAGGGCCCGCCGGGTCGGCCCGTAGTTGGCTCCCTTGAGGAACAGCCGCTCCCCGTTGACGGTGGCCACGAAGTTGCGGATCTTCACCTGGCGCAGGCCGGTGAGGGTCCGCCTCCGGTCGCTCGGTCCGGGGCTGACCGTCCCCTCCACCTCCGCCTCGACGCTCACCTCGTGGAGCGGCTGGGGGCCCAGCGCCCGGGGCCACCACAGCTCCGGCCGCTGCACCGACACCCGCCAGCGCACCACGTTCGGGCCGGCCGAGAGAGCCTGCTCCTGGATGTGCTCGGCCACCGCCTCGCCGCCGGGATCGGCGCCCGGGCGGACGGTGGTGCGCAGCCGGGCGGTCACCGGTTCCGGGCTGTCGAGGGTGGCCTCGAGCTCCAGCACCGCCCGCTCCGAGCTGGCCTCCCGGCAGAGGGTCTTGAGGGTCTGTATGCGCACCGGCCCGGTCCGCTCCAGGCGCACCCCGGCCCAGATCCCGCCGGGGTTCCAGTCCGGGTCGATGCAGTCCCAGTGCTGGAAGACCCCCGTCAGGTTCCGCTTGGCCGTGAGGTCCGACGGCCGCGAGCAGCTGACCTCGACGGCGAGCACGTGGCTGCGGTCCCGGCTCAGGGCCTCGGTGACCTCGAACTGGTGGGGGAAGAAGTACCCCTCGGTGTCGCCGAGGTACTCCCCGTCGAGCCACACGTCGCCCTGGTAGAACAGCCCGTCGAAGACCAGGAACGCCCGCTGCCCCGGCTCCAGGGGATCGGTGTCGAAGCGGCGCCGGTAGATCACCGGGCCGTCGCTGGTGGCGAACGCCGGCGACGACCGCCAGTGGCCGGGCACGGCCAGCGTGGCCCAGCCACGGTCGTCCAGGTCGGGGTCCGCCATCGAGCGGCGCAGGTCCTCGCTCGACTCGGCCGCCCGCCAGAGGCCACCCAGATCCATCCGGGCGAACCTAGTCGTCGCGCGCTCCGAGCCGCGGCGGGCCCACCGCCGGGGCGGCCCGTCCGGGTCCCGCCCCGCTCATCTGCGGCCTAGAGGCCGGAGGTGAGCGTGTTGAGCGTGTTGCTGACGGTGGAGGTGACCCCGCTGATGGTGGTGCTGAGGGTGCCCGACGTGGAGCCGGTGGAGGTCGACCCGGTCGAGGTCGAGGTCGAGCCGGTCGAGGTCGAGCCGGTCGAGGTCGATGTGGACCCTGTCGAGGTCGACGACGTCCCCGTCGGGGTGGTGCTGGTGTTGGTCGAGGAGGTGGGCGAGGTGCTCGACGTCCCTGTCGAGGTGGAGGTCCCCGACGTCGGGCAGCCCACGCTCAGGGATCCGACGCTCACACCGAGCAGTGACGAGCAGCCGACCGTGGCGGTGACGGTGCCGGTGCCCGAGCTGGTCGGAAGCAGGTTGACATTGAGCGCCGAGCCCGACGAGGTGACGGTGGCCACCGGCGCCAGGGAGATCACCGGGGTGGGAGCCGGGGGAGTGGTGGCCCCGCCACCGCCCGACCCTCCCGACCCGGATCCGCCGCCGGAACCGGACCCGCTTCCCGAGCCGGACCCGCTTCCCGAGCCGGACCCGCTTCCCGAGCCGGACCCGGCGCCGTTGCCCCCCGACTGGGTGGGCGTGGTGACATGCGAGCCCGTCGGGGTGGCCGGCGTGGTGATCGGGTTGGTCGTGCTGACGGTGCTGGTCGCCCCGCCGGAGGCCGAGCCGCCGGGGGCGGTCACCGCGCCCGAACCACCCGAACCACCCGACCCGGACCCGAGTCCGCCGTAACCACCGAGCAGGCCGGCCACCGCCGAGGAGCCGGTACCGAGGGCCCGGCTGGTGGTGCCGCTGCCCGAGGCCGAGCAGGGCAGTCCCAGGCAGGTCTGGACCGGCACCGCCCCGGCCAGGCTGCCGGACCCGCTGGCCCCCAGCTGGGCCTGGAGCCCGCCGCCCTGCGGCACCACGCCCAGCCCGATCAGGCCGAGGCCCACCAGGGCCCCGACGGCCACCGACATGGGCCGCACCGCCCGATCCTCCAGCCAGGCGGCGACGGGGGCCAGGACCGGTCCCCGCTCGCTGGCGGCGGTGGCGAAGCGGGCCCGGGTGGCGTCCAGGAGCTTGCCCGGGACGGGCAGGGCCACCGCCCGCAGGGGCTGACCCAGGTGCTCGGGGGCGGCCTGTCCGGCCTGGGTGAACCGCCCGGCCAGGCCCCGTCCGCCCCGGGTGACCAGCTGGGCCGCCACCGCGGCGGACACGCCCAGGATGGGGGCGATCCGGTCGATGTCCATGCTCTCGACCTCGCTCAGCCACACCGCCGCCCGCCAGCGCTCCGGCAGGCTGCGGAAGGCCGCGTCGGTCAGCGCCAGGGCGGCCTCGGTGTGGGGCCGGCGGGTGGCGGGGGCGGCGCTGCGGTCGTAGGCCTGGTCCACCGCGGCCCGGTACACCGCCGCCAGGACCTCGGCCCGGAAAGCCACGGCCGCACCGGAGGGGCGGCGCAGGGACCGGGCCGAGCGCAGGGCCCGGACGAAGCCGTCCCGGAAGGCGTCCACCGCGGCTGCCCGGTCCGGGGCCACCGCCTGGGCCAGCCTCCAGGCCGGCGCGCTGTGGCGGCGGAACAGCTCCTCGAACGCGTCGGCGTCGCCGCGGGCGGCGGAGCGGACCAGATCAGCTTCGGCGCTGAGGGCTGGGGCGGGTGCGGAGGCCGGGATAGCGACCGAGTTCATTTCAACCTCTGTATCGGCGCGAAGAGCGAGACTCTGGGAGGGGGCTACAGCTAAAGGTCAGATCCCCCAAACAGGTTTCTACCGGAAAGGGGCCGGATCCTTCTAGCCTGTCGACGCTTTTTTTGGGATCTGATTCGGACATTTCTCCCTTTTACTGCCTAACCGGCAGGATTGCCGGGGTCCCGGCCGTTCCGCCACCGGGGCCGGCCGGGGCACCCCGACGCCCGGTCGGGGCCGGTTCCGAAGCGACCGGACCGGGGGTAGCGTGGCCCTCATGACTTCCCGTCCGGCCACGCTGGGGCAACTGAAGGAGAGCGGCTGGCAGTCCGTTCCGGTGAAGGAAGAGGTCCGCCGCAACGCCATCCGCCGCATCGCCGCCGGCGAGCCCCTGGTGGAGGGGGTGCTCGGATACGAGGAGACGGTCCTCCCGCAGCTGGAGAACGCCCTTCTGGCCGGCCACGACGTCATCTTCCTCGGTGAGCGCGGTCAGGCCAAGACCCGCATGATCCGCAGCCTCACCGGCCTGCTCGACGAGTGGGTTCCCATCGTGGCCGGGTCGGAGATCCTCGACGACCCCTACCACCCGGTGTCGCGCTACGCCCGGGACCTGGTCGAGCACCACGGGGATGACACCCCGATCGCCTGGGTGCACCGGGAGGACCGCTTCGGCGAAAAGCTGGCCACCCCCGACACCTCCATCGCCGACCTGATCGGC
>JAKAXN010000249.1 GCA_021816565.1 Actinomycetes bacterium | reverse complement strand
CGCTCGACACGATGGTCGGGGTGGCCAGGCCGGCCCGGTCGAACGACGACGCCAGCTCCTTGGCGCAGGTCTCGGCCTGGTCGCAACCGACCGGGTCCAGCGGGGGGTCGGCCCGGCCCTGGAACCGGCCGGCGGCGTTCCATTCGGTCCGGCCGTGGCGGACGAGGACCAGCAGCCGGGAGGCCCGATCGGGGGTCGTGGCGGCTATGGAGCGGCCCTCAGTACATCATCCGCGGGTCGCGGTAGTGCTTGAACTCGATCAGGTTGGCCGACGGGTCCTCGAGCACGAAGGTCAGGTGCTCCTCCACCCGGCCGGCGAAGCGGGTCTCGCACCCCCGGAAGAAGGGGATCCGGCGGGTCTCGGCGCAGGCCAGCAGGGCGTCGAAGTCGGCCCGGTGGCGGAACGTGATCCCGAAGTGCCGGGGGTACAGGCCGGGCTGCTCGTCCACCTCCTCGGTGAGGTGGCACACCACCTGGTCGCCGAAGAAGTCCAGCGTGATCCGGTCGTCGTAGCGGCGGGCCAGGTGGCAGCCCAGCTTCGTCACGTAGAAATCCTGCGTCTCGTCGAGGTCCCGGGCCGGGATGGCCAGGTGGAACACGTCGGACGCTTCACGCATGGCTGCGGGCTTTCTCGAAGTGCATGAGGGTGTCGGCCCGCAGCCCGAGGCGTAGGGTCTCGAGGCCGATCACGTCGGTGGGGTTGATGTTGCCGAGGTTGACGTTCGGGCCGAGCAGCTTGATGAAGTGGGTCTGCAGGTCCTTGGTGGGGGCCTCGAAGAGGATCTGCTCGCTGTCCACCCCGCTCTCCAGCAGGGCGTCGACCAGGTCCTCGCGGGGGGTGCCGTCGGGGCGGCAGATGCCGCTCTTGCCGCTCTCGCGGGCCTCGGTTATGACCCTGGTGGCCCCGGCTCTGAGGTCGGCCCGCACTGCGGCCACCAGCTGATCCGCGGTCAGCTCGGACGACCGCCGGGCGTCTTTGAAGCCGACCTCTGACAAGACGGTGAACTCCTCGGCGCAGCGGGAGATGTAGCCGGCCTTCTCCTCGCTGCTCATCTCGATGGTGCCGTTGGAGATCTCCACGTAGGGGCAGTCGCACAGCCGGCACAGCGTGAGGAACGATTCGAAGCGGTCCTGGTGCACGAACTTCTCGAAGAGGGTCCCGCCGAAGTAGTAGCCGATCCGGTACGACTTGAGCAGGTCCAGCTTGTCCTCGATGTCGGGGGTGACGAGCGCCGTCCCCCAGCCGAACTTGACCACGTCGATGTACTCGGCGGCGCTGGCCACGGCGTCGGCGAAAGCGCCGTGGGGCATGCCGTTGTCGATGGCCATGGTCAGGCCCCGGGTCCGCGGCTTGGCGTCGCGGTCGGGCAGCGCCAGGAATATCGAGTCCATCAGAGTTCGTCCTTGTCGGTTCGCGATGAGGGTCATGGCGTCTCGGTGATCGGTGTGGGGTGGGGATGATCAGGGTTTCGGATCATGGCCCGGACTTCGCTTCTTCTGACTTTGCCGGTCGGCCCGGCGGGCAGCGACCGGCTGAGGACTATGTCGGCCGGCCGCTTGAACCGGCTGAGGGACTCCTCGCAGCGGCGGTGCAGGTCGGCCACGACGTCCCCGGGGGCGGCGGCGGCCGCCTCGTTGACCATCACGTAGGCGACCGGTTCCTCGCCCACGGTGGGGTGGGGCCGGCCGATCACCACGGCGGCTGTGACCCGGGCGTCGCCGAGCAGCACGTCTTCCACCTCCCGGGGCTGGACCTTCTCGCCCCCGCGATTGATGACATCGCCATCTCTACCCACCAGGTAGAGATAGCCATCACCGTCGGTCCAGCCGATGTCGCCGGTGTCCAGCCACCCGTCCTCGTCCACGGCCGGCCGGCTGGACCAGCCGTCGTGCCCGTCGCCGGCGCTCCAGTACCACGATGTCACCCGGGATCCCCGGATCTGTACCCGGGCCTCCTGGCCCCGGACCGGGGGGCGGCCGGTCTCGTCCACCACCCGCAGCTCGAGCCCCACGGGCCGGCCCACCGATCCGGCGCGCACCGCGTCGGTCGGGTTGGCGGTGATCTGGCTGGCCGCCTCGGTCATCCCGTAGGTCTCCACCACGGGTATCCCGCTGCGGGCTTCGAAGCGCTCGCGCACCGAGGCCGGCAGGGGGGCCGAAGCGGAGCGGGCCAGCCGGACACCGGGGTGCGCCCGCAGGCCGTCGCCGTCGGTGGGGGCGCCCAGGATGGCCAGGATGGCCGGCACCAAGTTGAGCCAGGTCACCTGGCGCTGCTCCACGGTGGTCCAGAACGACCGGCGGGAGAACTGCCGCTCGACCACGATGGTGCTGCCGGCCACCAGGGCCGACAGGACCCCGACGATCAGGCCGTTGATGTGGAAAAGCGGCAGGGGCGAGTAGCCCCGCTCCTGCGGGCCGAGCTCCAGGTGGGCGGCCACCCCGGCCGCCGTCTCCAGCAGCTGGGCCTCGGTGAGCGGGATGATCTTCGGGGTCCCGGTGGTGCCGGAGCTGGCCATGATCAGCCGGACGTCGCCCGGCGAAGCGGGGATCGGGCGGCCCGGCCCGGCCCGGCCGCCTGCGGCCTCGAGCTCCCGGCGGCCGGCGGCCCAGACGGCCACGCCGGCGGGCGCCTCCACCCCGGGCTCGATGACCATCGAGCGCAGACCCAGCTGGGCGGTGCGGGCCGTGTGCTCGGCGGTGGGAGCGTTCGGGTCCAGGGGGGCGACCAGGACGCCGGCCCCCAGGGCGGCGATGAAGTTGGCGGCCATGGCGACCGGGTCGGCCAGGGCCAGACCCACCGGGCCGGCCAGACCCCCGGCTCGCCACCGGGCGGCCTGCTCGGCCACCTCGCCCCATGTCACGCCGAGGCCGGTGGACCCCTCGATCAGGGCCGGGCCGGCTGATGCGGCCCGCCGCTCGAGCAGCTCGTTGACGCTCAGCACGCCGCCGCGCCCTTCCCCGCCGCGAGCGCCGGCTGCAGGTCCACCCGCCGTCGGCCGGCGGTGGCCGGCTGGCGCTTGACCTGGGCCCGCCACGGCCGCCCTGTCAGAGGCAGCGACAGCGGGGTGCGCCGGAACAGCAGCGAGATGGCCGTGCCGCCGGCCACGCTGATCACCAGGGCCAGGACCGTGCACAGGAACGAGGGCATCACCTGGTTACCGTTGCCGAACCCGCCGAAGTCGAGCAGCAGCTGGAGAACCAGTGGGTGGGACAGGTACACCCCGAACGAGGCGTCGGAGAGGGTCTCGATCAGCGCCTGGCGGCGCCGGGGCCCCTCGGCCCAGCGGGACCCGACCAGGTAGACCACGATGGTGGCGGCCACGCAGCTGAGGGCCATACCGGGCTGGAGCACGTCGTTGGCCGAGCGGGGGGCCATGAACGGGAGCTGCACGGAGTAGACGACCAGCGCCCCGACCGCGGCCAGGCCGGCGACGGCCAGCAACAGGCGGCGGCGGGCGTCGACCAGCTCCTGGAGCCGGTCCAGGTGGACGGCCGCGTAGGCGCCCCCGAGCACGTACATGAGGTAGCTGGGCAGCAGCTCGTAGGCGTGGGAGTAGACCCAGAGCCCGGGCCCCGAGTGCGGGTACGCGCCGTACTGCAGGACGGCCAGCCAGGCGAGGTTGGCCGCCGATACGGCCGCCAGCACCGGTAGGGCCCGGTGTGCGGTGCGGAGAACGAACCACCGGATCAACGGAAAGGCCAGGTACAGCTGGACGGTCACCAGCAGGAAGTACAGATGGTACTTGGCTCCGGCATACAGGAGATCCGTGCCGAAAACGGACAGCGACGGGCTGGCGTGCGCCGGGCCGAGGATGTCGTAGGCGTAGTAGATCCCGCTCCACACCACGTACGGAACGGCCACGTAGAGGATGCGCTTCGGCCAGAACCGGCGTAGCTGCAGGGACCGCCGCCCGGCGGTGGAGTAGATCAGCACGAACCCGGTCAGGCTGAAGAACACCTCCCGGCCGTACTGCAGGAGCATCATGGCCCCGGCGGCCGCCCGGTTGTCCGGCTGCTCGGTGAAGGCCAGGGAGTGCACCGCGATGACCGCGGTGAAGGTCAACAGCCGCACCACGTCCACCTGCCACAGGTGGCCCCGGGTGATGCCGGGTCGCCCGGCCGGGACCCCGTCCCCGTCGGCCGGTGCTTCCGCTCGTCCGGCGGGCGCAGGCGCGACCGCAGGGACGGGCATCACACGCATGCGGAAGATCTTCCCCTCCGAACCTGAACGCCTACCCGCGGCGTGGCTGAGAGATTGCTGAGAAACATGGGTGCGATTCTAAGAACCCTCGTCGGGGGTCCCGAAACCGGCCCGGCCGGGGCCGGTCAGGGGCGCCGGCTCTTCGGGGGGAGGGGTATGAACCCCGAGGTGCGCGCCACGTAGTCGGCGTAGCCCGGCTTGGTGTCGGACAGCCCCTTCTCCAGCAGGCCCTTGCCGCTCTTGAAGTACAGGAAATACAGCATGGCCACCGGGGAGAGGAACGTCAGGGCTCCCTGCCAGGAGGAGGCGGCCACCAGGTACAGGCCCAGCCACACGGTGGCGTCGCCGAAGTAGTTGGGGTGGCGGGTGTAGCGCCACAGCCCCCGGTCCATCACCTGCCCCCGGTTGGCCGGGTCCCGCCGGAAGGCCGACATCTGGGCGTCGCCCACCGCCTCGAAGAACAGGCCCACGGCCCACACCGCGGTCCCGATCCACGCCAGGGCGCCCGGGCCGGAACGCTCGTACATGGCGACCTGCACCGGCAGCGACACGAACCAGGCCAGGAACGCCTGGGGACCGAAGATCACCTTCAGCGCCCGGAGCGGCCGGGACCCCGGGGCCCGGTCCATGATGGCCGCGTAGCGGGGGTCCTCCCCGTGGCCCCGGCTGCGCCATCCGATGTAGGCCGCCAGGCGCAGGCCCCACAGCCCCACCATCGTGAGGACCAGCGCCCGCCGGGCACCCGACGTGGCGGCCGACGCCGACCAGGCGAACGACGCCACCCCTATGGCCACGAACGACAGGCCCCACACCACGTCCACCACGTTCCATCGGCCCACCCGGAGGGCCACCGCGAACGTGAGCGCGAACACGGCGGCGGACGTGCCGCCCGTGACGGCCAGCCCGGTCAGGAACTGGTGGGCGGCGAAGCCGCTCACGCCTGGCGCACGGCCGGCGCCTGACGGTCGGCGGGCTGCTCCCAGCCGATACGGGTGGCGGCCATGCCGCTGCGGCCGTCAGGGCGGGGCCGCACGGAGAGGACCTGGTCCACGCCCATGCGGTTCTCCTCGAACGACAGGGCGCCTCCGGCCAGGTACAGCCGCCACACCCGGGCGTGCTCCTCGCCGATCATGGCCACCACGTCGTCCCAGCGGCGCTCCATCTCGACCGACCAGGCCCGGATCGTCCGGGCGTAGTGCTCGCGCATGGCGTGCACGTCGCGCACCTCGAACCCGGCGTCCTGCAGCAGCCCGACCGTCGAGGCCAGGGGCCGCATGTGCATGTCCGGGGCGATGTAGCGCTCGATGAAGGGACCACCTCCCGGGTGGCGGGGGCCCCGGGACATGACCTGCACCAGGAGCCGGCCCTCGTCGCGCAGCCGGCGGTGCAGGCCGGCGAGGAACGCCGGGTAGTTGCCGTCGCCCACGTGCTCGCTCATCTCCACCACGGCGGCTGCGTCGAAGATCGCCCCGGGCTCGGCCAGCACCTCCCGGTAGTCGCAGCGGCGCAGGTCGACCAGGTGCTCCACGCCCTCGGCCCGCAGCCGCCCGGCCACGAACTCCTGCTGGGCCGCGGCCACCGTCACGGCGGTCACCGATGCGCCGTACTCCTTGGCCGCGTGCACCGTCAGCGACCCCCACCCGCAACCGACGTCGAGCAGCCGGGCCCCCGGCCGCAGCTCCAGCTTGCGGCAGATCAGGTCCAGCTTGTCGCGCTGGGCGTCGGCCACGCCGTAGCCGGGCCGGTCGTCGGTCCAGTAGCCGCACGAGTAGGCCATGGAGCCGTCGAGGAGCAGGGAGTAGAACTGGTTGGAGAGGTCGTAGTGGTGGCTGATGACCTGGGCGTCGCGGCGCAGGCTGTGCAGCCGCCCCCGGGGCCGGGCTTCGGACCGGGGGGCCGGCAGGGGCCGACCCAGCCCGCCGAGGGAGGCCATGAGCTTCACTCCCCGGGCGGCCAGGGCCGGGGTGAGGTGCGCCCCCCGGCCTCTCAGCGTGGCCAGCACCCGGCTCAGACCGCTCTCCAGGTCACCGTCGACGTCGAGGGCGCCGGTCACGTAGGCCCGGGCCACCCCCAGCTCGCCGGGGGACCAGAGCAGGTAGCGGAGGGCGTCGGGGGAGCGCAGCGATACCAGGGTGGCGTCGGCCGGCCCGGATTCCGAGCCGTCCCACGCCCGGATCCGCACCGGTAGGTCGGTGCCGAACAGGTCCCGCAGGTAGGAGGTCATGGCCGGGGCCAGCCCACCGGTCACGGCCGGCTCCCTTCTCCGGCCCGGGCCGGCTTCTCGAACACGTACTGGGCCACGTCCAGGTAGCCGGAGCGGAATCCGGCCTCCGAGTAGGCCAGGTAGAAGTCCCACATGCGCCGGAACGTCACGTCGAATCCCAGCCGGTCCACCGCCTCCTCCTCAGCGTCGAACTTCTCCCGCCAGAGCTTCAGGGTCTCGGCGTAGGACAGGCCGAAGTGGTAGCGCTCCACCGCCCGCAGGCCGGTGTGGTCGGCCACCGTGGTGGCGATGGATTCGGTGGAGGGGATGATGCCGCCC
>JAKAXN010000248.1 GCA_021816565.1 Actinomycetes bacterium | reverse complement strand
AAGGTGCTGTACGCCTCTCCGCGATCCATTCCCCAAAGTTAACCGGCGGCCGCGACGCCTATGGTGTCCTCCCATGCCCGGACTGCTCGAAGGCAAGCGCATCCTGGTCACCGGGGTGCTCACAGACGACTCGCTGGCCTTCGCGGTGGCGAAGCTGGCCCAGGAGGAGGGAGCCCGGATCGTGCTGACCGGGGCCGGCCGGGGCCTCTCGCTCACCCGGAGGGTGTCCCGCCACCTACCCGACCCACCGGAGGTGCTCGAGCTCGATGTGACAGCCGAGCAGCACGTGGAGGCGGTGGCCGCCGAGCTGAGCGAGAGGTGGGGGGCCCTCGACGGGGTACTGCATTCGATCGGTTTCGCCCCACCGGCCTGCCTGGGCGGCGGCTTCCTCGACGCCGGCTGGGATGACGTCAAGGTGGCCCTGGAGATCTCGGCGTACTCGCTGAAGCTGTTGGCCGGCGGCCTCCGACCGCTCATGCAGGCGGCGGGCGGCGCGTCAGTGGTGGGACTGGACTTCGACGCCACCGTGGCCTGGCCCGGCTACGACTGGATGGGGGTGGCCAAGGCGGCGCTGGAGTCGACGTCGCGTTACCTGGCCCGGGACCTCGGGGCGGACCGCATCAGGGTCAACCTGGTGGCGGCCGGGCCCATCAAGACCATGGCCGCCAAGTCCATTCCCGGCTTCAAGGCGTTCGAGGACGCATGGGACGGCCGAGCCCCGCTGGGATGGAGCGTCACCGACGCCGAGCCGGTGGCCCGGGCGTGCGTGGCCCTGCTGTCGGACTGGTTCCCGGCCACCACCGGGGAGATCATCCACGTCGACGGCGGCTTCCACGCCATGGGGGTCTGAGATGGCCCGCACCGTTCTCGTGACCGGCGGCAACCGGGGCATCGGCCTGGCCACCGCCCTGCGCTTCGCCGCTGACGGGCACCGGGTGGCGGTCACCTACCGCAGCGAGCCACCCGCCGACGCCCACGGGCTGGTCCCGGTGCGCTGCGACGTCACCTCCCCCGACGAGGTCGAGGCGGCGTTCCACCAGGTGGAGCACCAGCTGGGACCGGTCGAGGTGCTCGTCTCCAACGCCGGGATGACCGCGGACCAATTGCTCCTGTCGATGAGGGAGGAGGCCTGGGCGGGCGTCATCGACGCCAACCTGACCGCCGCGTACCGGGTGGCCCGCCGGGCCACGTCGAAGATGATCCGGGCCCGCTGGGGTCGCATGATCTTCGTGTCGTCGGTGGTGGCCATGACCGGCTCCCCCGGCCAGACGAACTACGCGGCCTCCAAGGCCGGCCTCATCGGCTTCTCCCGCTCCCTGGCCCGCGAGATCGGGGGTCGGGGGGTCACGGTCAACGTGGTGGCCCCGGGTTTCGTGACCACTGATATGACAGCGGCCCTGCCAGACGTCCGCCGGGCCGAGATCCTCGAGCAGGTGCCGTTGAAGCGGATGGCCTCGCCGGAGGAGGTGGCCGCGGCCATCGCCTACCTGGCGTCGGACGAGGCCGGATACGTCACCGGTGCGGTGATCCCGGTTGACGGCGGACTGGGGATGGGGCACTGACCGTGGACAAAGGGCTCCCGCGTCCCGACGAGGTCCTGCCGCACCGGCCACCCTTTCTCTTCGTGGACGAGGTCACCGAGATAGTGCCCTCCACGTCGGCCAGGGGGCTCTGGCACCTGAGCGGCGAGGAGGACTTCTTCGCCGGGCACTTCCCCGGCCGGCCCACCCTGCCCGGCGTGCTGATGGTGGAGGCCATGGCCCAGCTGGGGGGCATCGCCCTGCTCTCCGACGAGCGTTACGCGGCCAAGCTGCCCCTCTTCGGCGGCGTCGACAAGGCCCGCTTCCGGCGCCAGGTGGGCCCGGGCGACACCCTGGAGATGGAGGTGGTCCTGGACCAGCTGGGCTCCAACGCCGGCCGGGGCCACGGCACCGCCCGGGTCGGGGGCAAGGTGGCCTGCCAGGCGTCCATGCTGTTCGTCATCGTCACCCCGTGAGGGCCGTCTGCGTCTACTGCGGCTCCTCCCCCGGCGCCGACCCGGCCTACTCGGAGGTGGCCCGGGAGGTGGGCGAGCTGCTCGCCGGTAACGGGCTGCAGCTCGTCTACGGCGGCGGGTCGGTGGGCCTGATGGGCGAGGTGGCCGACGCCGCCCTGGGAGCCGGCGGCCGGGTGACGGGGGTGATCCCCCTCGGCCTGTTCCGGGCCGAGGTGGCCCATCCGGGCCTGACCGAACTGATCGAGGTGCGCTCCATGCACGAGCGCAAGATGGCCATGTTCGAGCGGGCCGACGCATTCGTCGCCCTCCCCGGCGGACTGGGAACCCTCGAGGAGCTGACCGAGCTGACCACCTGGGCCCAGCTCCGGATGCACTCCAAGCCCATCGCCACCCTGGACGTGAACGGGTTCTGGCAGCCGTTCCACCGGCTGCTGCGCCACTACGTGGACGAGGGTTTCATGAAGGCCGCCGCTCTCGAGCTGATCCTCGACGTGGGATCGGTCGACGACCTGCTGGCCGCCCTCAAGAGCCGCGCCTGAAGACCAGGGTGGCGTTGTGGCCGCCGAAGCCGAAACTGTTGGTCATGGCCACGTCCAGCGCCGCCGGGCGGGCCCGGTTGGCCACGTAGTCGAGGTCGCAGTCGGGATCCGGCTGTTCCTGGTTGATGGTCGGCGGCAGCAGCTGGTGCTGCAGGGCCATCACGCAGATGACCGACTCGAGGGCCCCGGCCGCGCCGAGGGTGTGGCCGGTCATCGACTTGGTGGATGACACCGGCGGCACCGTCGACCCGAACACCTTCTTGAGGGCCAGGGTCTCGATCCGGTCGTTGGGCGGGGTGGAGGTGCCGTGGGCGTTCACGTAGCCCACCGACTCCGGCCCCATCCCGGCGTCGGCCAGGGCATCGCGCATGGCCCGGACGGCGCCGTCGGCCTCGGGGTGCGGCTGGGTCATGTGGTACGCGTCCGAGGTGGCCCCGTAGCCGACGACCTCGGCCAGGATGGGGGCGCCCCGGCGCACGGCCCGCTCCCGCTCCTCCAGGATCAGCGCCGCCGCGGCCTCGCCCATGACGAAGCCGTCCCGGCCGGAGTCGAAGGGGCGCGACGCCGCAGCCGGGTCGTCGTTGCGGGTCGAGAGGGCCTTCATGGAGGCGAAGCCGGCCACCCCGACCCGGGTGATCGGGGCCTCACTGCCCCCGCAGACCACGGCGTCGACCCGCCCGGCCCGGATCAGGTCGAGGCTCTCGCCCACGGCGTGAGCCGACGCCGAGCAGGCGGTGACGATGCAGGTGCTGTAACCCCTCAGCCCGAACTCCATGGACACGTTGCCGGCCACCATGTTGGGGATCATCATGGGCAGCAGGTAGGGGTTGACCCACTCCGGGCCCCGCTCGTTGAGCACGTCCAGACCGTCCTCGAGGGAGCGGATCCCGCCGATCCCGGTACCCCACACCGCCCCGACCCGCTCGGAGTCGGCGGCCACATCGAGCCCCGATGCGGCCAGCGCCTCTCCCGCGGCGACCAGCGCCATCTGCCCGACCCGGTCCAGGTGCTTGGCCCGGCGCCGGCCGAAGACCTTCTCGGGCTCGAACCCGGGGACCTCCGCGGCGATGCGCACCGGGTAGTCGCCGGCATCGAAGTGGGAGATCTTTCCCACCCCCGAGCGGCCTGCCGCCAGGCCGTCCCAGGTCGATGCGGCGCCGAGCCCCATCGGGCTCACCACGCCGATACCGGTCACTACCACCCTGCGACTCGACACGGCGACCCATCCTAAGAGGCCGCGGCGCAGCCGGGTGCCCGAGCAGGCACCCCGGCTCCCTGGTGGGCCCCCGGCGGTAGTAGAACATACGGTCCATGGCCGCACCCGCCGCTCCCCCCGCGGCTGCATATCCCGAGACGCTCAGCTACCGGCTCAAACGGAAGCTGCTCGGGCCACCGCTCGTCACCGAGGCCCTCCAGGGGGAGCGGCTGAGCAAGCCCGTCGCCATGGGGGTGCTGACCTGCGACATGATCTCCTCCTCCGCCTACGGGACCGAGGAGATGCTCACCGTCCTGGTGCCGGCCGTGGGGGCGGCGGCGTTCACCCTGCTGCTGCCGGTCACCGCCGCCATCCTGGTCGTGCTGATCATCGTCACCCTCTCCTACCGGGAGGTCGTGATGGTCTACACCAAGGCCGGCGGCTCCTATGTGGTGGCCCGGGAGAACTTCGGCGTCAACGTGGCCCAGCTGGCCGCTTCCGCCCTGCTGATCGACTACGTGCTCACGGTGGCGGTGCAGACCGCGGCCGGCACCGACGCCCTCACCTCGGCCATACCGGCGCTGGCCACCCCCGGGTACCACACCGTCATATCGGTGGTCATCGTGAGCCTGCTGATATGGGGGAACCTGCGCGGCATCCGGGAAGCCGGACGCATCTTCGCCATCCCCACCTACTTCTTCATCGCGGCCATGGTGCTGGTGGTCACGGTCGGGCTGATCAAGGCCATCGGCGGGGACCTGCCGGTGATCAACGACCACGTGGCCGGGGCCATCCCCATGGGCCACCCCGGGGGCGGGGTGCTCGAAGGCGTGTCGCTGTTCATCCTGCTGCGCTCCTTCGCCAACGGGGGATCGTCGCTCACCGGCCTCGAGGCCATCTCCAACAGCGTCGGGGCGTTCCGCCCCCCCGAGGGCCGCAACGCCCGCACGGTGCTGGCTCTCATGAGCCTCACCCTCGGCACCCTGGTACTCGGCGTCTCCATCCTGGCCCACTTCACCCACGCCATCCCCTACGTCAGCGGATCCCCGACGGTGATCTCGCAGGTGGCCAAAGCGGCCTTCGGGACCAGCTTCATCGGCCACGTGGGCTTCTACATCGTGCAGCTGGCCACCCTGCTCATCCTCTGGACGGGGGCCAACACCAGCTTCAACGGGTTCCCCTTCCTGGCCAACTTCGTCGCCGAGGACCGCTTCCTGCCCCGGCCGTTCATGCGGCGGGGCCACCGGCTGGCCTTCTCGAACGGCATCATCTTCCTCGGGGTGATCGCCATCGTCCTGCTGGTCATCACCGAGGCCAAGGTCGACGCTCTCGTCAGCCTCTACGCCATCGGCGTCTTCACCGGCTTCACCATGGCCGGGTCCGGGATGGTGAAACACCATCTGACGTTCAAGGAGCCGGGGTGGCGCCGGAAGATGGCCATCAACCTGTCGGCGGCGGTGGTGTCGCTGATCGTGGTGTTCATCTTCGCCATCACCAAGTTCACCCAGGGTGCCTGGGCGGTGGTGGTGCTGTTCCCGATGCTGGTCTACGTGCTGATCCGCACCCACCGGCTGTACGAGGCCGAAGCCGAGGTCCTGGGCGAGAGCGCCGCCGAGCAGGCGGTCGAAGCCCGGCCCCTCCCCCGGCACGTGGCCTTCGTGCTCGTGGACGGGCTCGACCTGGCCACCGCCCGGGCCATCCAGTACGCCCGGAGCCTGTCGCTCGACGAGCTGCGGGCCATCCACTTCGTCATCGACTCGACCCGAGCCCAGCGCATCCAGGACCGCTGGACCCGCCTGGGGCTCAGCCGGCTACCGCTGCAGCTCATCCACTGCCCGGACCGGAGGGTCGACCGGGCCGCCCTCGAGGTCGTCGGTGAGGCGGCGGCCGACGGGCAGACCGAGGTGACGGTCCTGATGCCGCGCCGGGCCTACAGCTTCGGTCTGGGCCGGATCCTGCACAGCTCCACCGGTGAGCGCATCGCCACGGCCATCGGGCGGCTGGACCACGTCAACGCCACCATCGTCCCCTTCGACGTGCGCGGTGAGCTCAAGGACCTGCGCTCCGCCCGCGACCGCCCGGCCAGAGCACCCGGCGAGGGGGACCTGGCCGAGGAGAAGTTCGACGAGCGGATGCTGGCCGTGGAGGGCACCACCCCGATATCGGCCCTGACCCCCAGGCAGACCGCCAGGGTGGCCGGCCGGGTGAAGTCCGTGACTGTGCAGCCCTGGGGGGACACCGCGTCCCTGCGGGTGGAGCTCACCGACGACCACAGCAACCTGACCGTGGCGTTCCACGGACGCCGCCAGATCGCCGGGCTCACCCCCGGTAGCCGCATCCTGGTCGAAGGAACCGTCGCCGAGACGAGGGGCCGCCTGGCCATGGTCAACCCCCACTACGAGTTCCTGGCCTCCCCCGACGGCGAGGAGGACTAGACCGGACGTGGCCGGATTCGACGGCGGTGCCTACCAGGCCCGCCTGGACGCCCTGGCGGCGTCAGGAGCGGATATGCACGGGGAGGCATCGCTGGTCCGGTCGTACGGGCCGGCCAGCGTCCTCGACGCCGGGTGCGGCACCGGCCGGGTGGCCATCGAGCTGGCCCGCCACGGCATCGAGACCGTCGGCGTCGATGTGGAGACGTCCATGATCTCCGAGGCCCGTCGGCGGGCTCCCCACCTCACCTGGATCGAGGCGGACGGGGCGGCCCTGCACCTGGGCCGCCGCTTCGACGTGGTGGTCATGGCCGGCAACGTGCCGATCTTCTGCCCGCGGCCGGCCCGGCCGGACCTGATCGCCAGTTGCGCCCGGCACGTGGACGACGGGGGCCGGCTCATCTCGGGCTTCCAGCTCGGCCGCGGGTACACCCTCGCCGAGTACGACCGGGAGGCGTCCCGGGCCGGTTTGGTGCTGGAGGACCGGTGGTCGACGTGGGACCGCCGGCCCCTCGGTGACGGAGGTGACTACGCCGTCTCGGTGCACCACCGCCGGACCGGGCCGGCCGTTTGAGCCTCTGAAGCCCTGGTAAACACAGAGGCATGAGCACCAACGTGGCCATCAAGTCCGGGACCT
>JAKAXN010000247.1 GCA_021816565.1 Actinomycetes bacterium | reverse complement strand
CCGCCGGGCCGGGGCCGAGCCGCAGATTTGCCCTTCCGGCCGCCTCCCGGGGCGGGCGGGCGCTCCCCCGGGCCGGGCCTCGGTGATCCGGTGGAAAAGATGTGGAGGTGGCGTGGAGCAGCCGGGAGAATGGGGTGGTGAAGCCCGACGAGCGTCTCCACGCCGGTGACCTGACCCTCCGCCGGTACCGCCCCGCCGACGCCCCGGCGCTGCACGTGGCCATCCTGGATTCGCTGGAGGAGCTGCGGCCGTGGATGCCGTGGGCCGCCGCCGAGCCGCTGTCGGTCCCCGACCGGGAAGCGCTGATCGCGACCTTCGCCCGGGGGTGGGACGAGGGGACGGACTTCACCTACGGCATGTTCACGGGGGGACAGGTGGTGGGCGGCTGCGGGCTGCACCGTCGCATCGGCCCGGACGGCCTGGAGATCGGCTACTGGGTCCGCACCACCCACACCCGGCGGGGGCTGGCCACCGCGGCGGCCGGGATGCTGGCCGACGCGGCGCTGCGGATCCCGGGCGTGGACCACGTGGAGATCCACCACGACAAGGCCAACGCGGCCAGCGGGAGGGTGGCGGCCAAGCTGGGGTTCGTCCTGCGCCGCGAGGTGTCAGTCGCGGTGTCGGCCCCGGGGGAGAGCGGCGTGAGCTGCGAGTGGAGGCTCCAGCCCGTCGCACCCCCGGCGTAGCATCGCCCCCATGGTGGCCGCCGCCCCGACCGCAAGCCCGCACCTGGAGCCGTACCGGCGGGAGCTGACCGCCTACTGCTACCGGATGCTGGGATCGGGCTTCGAGGCCGAGGACGCGGTGCAAGAAACCATGCTGCGGGCCTGGAAGAACGCCGGCGGCTTCGAGGGCCGGTCGAGCCTGCGGTCGTGGCTGTACCGCATCGCCACCAACGTGTGCATCGACATGGGCCGCCAGGTGCAGCGCCGGGCCCGGCCGATGGAGATGGGGCCGGCGTCGCCGCCCGACGACTCGCTGCTCGGTCCGCTGCTGCCGGAGGCCACGTGGGTCACCCCCGTCGCCGACCGCCAGGCCAGCCCCGAGAGCACCGACCCGGCGGCCATCGCCGAGTACCGGGAGTCGGTCCGCCTGGCGTTCGTGACCGCCCTGCAGCACCTGCCGCCCCGCCAGCGGGCGGCGCTGATCCTGTGCGAGGTCCTGCGCTGGCCGGCGGCCGAGGCGGCCGGGCTGCTCGACACATCGGTGGCGTCGCTCAACAGCGCCCTGCAGCGGGCCCGGGCCACCCTGTCGGCGCTGCCACCGGGACCGCACCCGGGCCCGCTCGAGGACGCCGACGGGGAGCTGCTGGGCCGCTACGTCGACGCCTTCGAGCGCTACGACATCGAGGCCCTGGTGGCCCTGCTGCACGCCGACGCGGTGCAGTCGATGCCCCCGTTCGAGCTGTGGTTGCGGGGCGCAGGGGACATCGGCGCCTGGATGGTCCAGCCCGGCCCGAGCGGCTGCCGGGGCTCGAGGCTGCTGCCGACCCGGGCCAACGGCTCCCCGGCGTTCGGTCAGTACCGGCCGGATCCGGGCGGCGGCTTCAGGCCGTGGGCCATCCAGGTCCTGGAGGTCTCGGATGGTGTCATCACGGCGTTGAGCGTCTTCCTCGACTTCCTGGACCCGGAGCGACTGTTCCCGGCCTTCGGCCTACCCCTGCACCTCGCCGGTTAGGCCCCTCTCACCCCTCGCTGCCCTCCTCGTCGTTCCCGTTGATGTCCCGCTCCGAGCGGGCCACCTCCCGGTCGACGCTCTCCTGGCCGCGGTCGTCCCGGTTGTGATCCCGGAACGCCCCGGCCTCGTCCCGGTCCAAGCGGGATCGGACCCGCCGCAGCTGCTCCTCGGACCGGTCGAGTTGCTCACGGGAGCGCTCCATGGTCTCGGCGAAGCGCTCCAGGTCGCTCGGCAAGTCGGCGTGGAGGCCCCGGGCTATCCGGTCCAACCGCTCCTGCCTCCGGTCGGTCCGTTGCTCCCTCTCGGCCAGCTTGCGCTCCCATGCGTCGAGGCGCGCCTCGCGATCGTCGGCGAGGCGATCCCGCTCGTCGGCGACCTCCTCGCGCCGGTTGGCGACCTGATCCCGCTCGTCGGCGGCGTACTCTCTATCGTCAGCCGCGTTCTGGCGCTGGCCGCCGGTCCCCCCACACCCACCCCGGCCGCGGCCCGACAGCGGCTCCCTACCCGGCGCCGGCGCCGGCGATTTCGTCGGGGGGACGGAGTCAGCCACCACATTCACGCTACCAAGTGTCGTCCACCACCGGAACGCTGGCGGTGCGGGGCCCCATAAGCTGGTGGCCATGACCGGAGCCGACGAACGGCTGGTCCAGCCGGGCGGGATGCTGAACCGGTGGCGCGAGCGCCTGACAGCCCTGTGGGTCCGGGCCGATCAGGCCTGCACCCAGGCCGAGGCGCTGAAGAGACGGCTGGTCAGCGAGCGGCTGGAGGCGGCGGCCCAAGCCGAGCGGGTGGCCGACCAGGCGGACGCCTTCGCCGACTACCTGGAGCGGCGGGCGGTGGGGCCCGAGCGGGACCGCCGGCTGGAGATGGCGGAGCGGGAGCGCATGACGGCAGCCCTCGAGCGACGCAACGCAGCCCGGCTGCGGGCGGCCGGGCCCGGGCCCGTGCACCTGGAGAGCCCCATCAGCCTCGACCCCGGCCCCGGCCCGGCGGAAGGCCGCTAGATACCCGTCTGCTGGAGGAATACGCATCAGCGGGTATATGAGCGGTAGCGCCGCACGGCGCTTTTCACCGAACCAGGGGGGACAACGGATGACCGCTACCACCGAGTCCCGGGCGCTGGCCTCGGATTTCGAGGCCAGCGACCGGAAGCTGAAGCGGGAGCTGTCGCGCAGCCAGCTCCTGCTGCTGTCCCTCGGGGCCATCATCGGCTCCGGGTGGCTGTTCTCCGCTCTCACCGCCGACGAGCTGGCCGGGCCGGCGTCGATCGTGTCGTGGGTGGCCGGCGGGATACTGGTACTGCTCATCGCCGTCGCCTACGCCGAGGTGGCCACCATGCTGCCCCGCTCCGGGGCGGTGGTGCGCTACCCGCACCTGACCCACGGCAGCTTCACCGGCTTCCTGCTGGGCTGGGCCTACCTGATCGCCAGCGCGTCGGTGCCGGCCATCGAGGCCATCGCCACGGTGCAGTACATCGGCCCGCAGGCCCCCGCCAGCTGGAACCTGCTGCAGCGGCCCATCACCACCAGCTCGGTCATCCACTTCCCCGAGGGGTGGCTGATGACGGTGGCGCTGCTGGTGCTGTTCTTCTTCATCAACCTCTACGGAGCGCGCTTCTTGGGCCGGCTCAACAACACCGTGATGGTCTGGAAGCTGGTGATCCCCACCCTCACGTTCGTGCTGATCTTCGCCCTGACGTTCCACTCCAAGAACCTCAACCCGCCGGCCGGGTTCGCCTCCTTCGGCTGGAACAAGGTGTTCTACGTCATCCCGGCGGCGGGCATCGTGTTCTCGTTCCTGGGGTTCCGCCAGGCGCTGGACTACGGCGGGGAGGCCCGCAACCCGCAGCGGGACATCCCCTTCGCCACCATCGCCTCGGTGCTGGCCGGAATCGTGATCTACGCCCTGCTGCAGCTGGCCTTCACCGGGGGCATCCCGTGGCACTACTTCGGGGTGCGCACCGGCAACTACGCCGGGCTGTCGTCGCCCTCGGCCGGCGCCGGCCACGTGCTGGCCACCGCCAGCCCGTTCTACGCGGTGATGAAGGCGTCGGGGGTGGCGTTCCTGGTGTCGGTGTTCTCCTACCTGCTGATCGCCGACGCCTTCGTGTCGCCGGTCGGCACCGGCTACATCTACCTGGGCACCGGCGGGCGGACAATCTACGGCATGGGGGTGGGCGGCTACTTCCCCCGGGGCACCACCTCGCTCAGCAGCCGCACCCGGATCCCGTGGGTGGCGCTGCTGGCGTCGTTCCTGGTGGCGCTGCTGTTCACCGTCCCGTCCAAGAGCTGGTACAGCCTGGTCGGGATCATCACCAGCATGACCGTGTTCACCTACATCATGGGCGGCGTCTCCCTGCAGGTGTTCCGCCGCACCGCCGCGGACCTGCACCGGCCGTACCGCCTGCCGGGGGCGCGGCTGTGGTCGCCGCTGTCGTTCCTGGCCGCCACCGCCATCGTGTTCTGGTCCGGCTACTCCACCCTGGCCGACCTGGTGGCCCTGCTGTTCCTGGGGCTGCCGCTCTACAGCTGGTTCTTCGCCGCCCAGCGGGGCTACATGAACCGGGTGGCCGCCTACGCCACCGGGGCGGCGTTCCTGGCTGCGTGGATCCTGCTGCAGCACTGGGGCCACTGGGTCCTGTCGAGCGCGTCGGCCACCAAGGCGGCCGAGCACGCCCCGTTCGTGGAGTGGTTCGTGCTGTGCGCGGTGGCGGTGTACGCCTTCTGCGGGCTGTGCTGGCTGTTCGGCTCGGCCGAGGGCCGGATGCTGATCAACCGCAGCTGGTGGCTGGTCACCTTCATCCTGGCGGAGTTCTGCCTGTCGTACTACTCGAGCTTCGGGGTGACGGCCCACCAGCCGCACCCGCTGGTCTTCCCCTACGACACCCTGTGGGCCCTGCTCATCGGGATCGGCTGCTACTACTGGGCGGTGGCGTCGGGGTACGAGACCGACGAGATCCGGGCCATCACCGCCACCGGCTCGGGCCTGGTGCCCGAGGAGGCCGGGTAGCCCGGCCGGCTCCGGGCGTGGGGTCGGCTCCAGGCGTGGGGTCGGCTCCGGGCGCGGGGTCGGCTCCGGGCGCACGATTGATACCTTTTCCCCTGAATCCGCGCAATGAGTATCAGTCGATCAGAATCGGCCGGTGGCCCGCAGCCAGTCCGCGGCCCAGCCGGGCGATGCCCGGGCCAGCCAGGCGTCCTGGACCACCTCGACCAGCTCGTCCCGCTCCAGTTCCCCCAGCCGGCCGGCCCGGACGAGTACCGAGGGGTGGCCGTCGAAGTGGGCCGTGGTGAACCACGGCGTAGCCCGATCCTGGATCAGCGCCTGCTTGTCGGCCTCCGACTCCACCCAGAACACGATCACGTCGTCCCAGCGCTCCCCAGACACCGGGTCGCGGGCGTCAGGCCGGGCGGTGCGGAAGAAGACGAACGACCGGCCCCCCACCTGGTAGATCGGGTTGCCGGCACCGCCGGTGACCACCCGGACATGCGGCATGGCCGACGCCACCTCGTGCACGTCCTCCACCCGGGCCGGACGCCTGGGTCCCGCCACCGCCGCTCGGCCTCAGCGGGCCGGCGGGGCGGACCCCCGCCGCTCGGCGTGGGCGGCGGCGGCCCGGTCCCCCGGGCCGGCCCGGTCCCGCAGGCGCTCCACCACCGCCCGGCGGTGGGCGTCGTCCACGTTGCCCCCGTACTTGAACTTGGCCCGCACCTCCTCGACGGCGATGGTGATGCCCCGGATGGCCCGCAGCTTCGGGCCGTGGGCGCCGGCCGGGTCGGCCACGTCCACCCCCGGTTGGAGAGCGTCCAGCTGGCGGCGCAGGACGGCGGCCACCGCCTCGGGATCGGAGTCCACCCGGGCGGGGCCGATGAGCTGGACCGCCCCGTAGTAGGTCGTGGGGATGCCCAGCGCCGGGTCCTCGCCGTCGATGGCCTTCCAGTCAGAGGGGATGAAGGCCCAGTCCCCGGCCACGCTGAGCAGCACCCGGGGCTGCTCGGCCAGGGCGTCGAAGACGGGGTTGGGGCCGGCCAGGTGGAGCAGCACCGAATCCCCGTCGAGCAGGAACTGGGTGGGGACCACCACCGGCACGTCCCGGCCCCGCCCGGCGGCGACCAGGTGGCCGAAGCCCTGCGCCTCGACGAAGGGCCGCCACTCGTGCTCTCCGGTGCTGGCGTCCACCCGGGCGATGTACATGCCGGGCCAGTGTCGCGCGCCGGCCTCCTGTCAGGCGGCGGGGACGCTCCGGCCCACCAGCTCGCCGGCCAGCGTCTCGGCGAAGCTGCGCCGGCGGGTGGCGGCGACCGGGCGGCGGGCGACCAGGAAGTCCTTATCGCTCCACTGCTCGCTCCACTGCCGGGAGGGCCGGGTCCCGGCCAGCCACCTGTCGTAGGGGGTGGCCGGTGCCGGGCCGGGGGCGGGCTGGGCGGCGGAACCGGGAGCAGCCGGGCGGGCGGCGCTGGGGCCGGGCTGGTCGGAGAAGGCGGACGGCTCGGGGGCAGGCGGGGCAGCCGGGCCGGCTGCCGGCTGCACGGCGGCCCGCTGGCGGAGCGTCTCGAACGCCGCCTGCACCTCCCGGAAGGCCCCGGCGCTGCCGCCCGGCGCGTCGGGGTGGGTCGCCCGGGCCAGGCGGAGGTACGCCCTCTTGACATCGCTGAACGGGGCGCCCTCGGCCACGCCGAGCACATCCCACGGGTTCCTTCCCGCGTCACGCATTGCACACATCCCTGTGGTCCTGTCCGGCGTCCGTGCCGTTGAGCAGATCCATCCGCTCAATGACCGGCATCGGCCGGCCGGCCGCCGGGCTGGAGAGCCCGGCAAAACCGGAAAACCGGAAGGGAGGTGCCGCGCCCGGGGCGTTCAGCTGCTGACGCCCGCCACGTGGCAGGCGGTGATGTGGGCGGTGGAGGCCAGCCCGAGGTTGGTGTACATGGTGTCGAGATCGGACCGGGTGGTGCGGCTGGCGGCCGCCTTCAGCGAGGCCATGTGCTGCTCCTCGAAGTGCACGATGGCCTCGAGGGCGTGATCGACGGTGGTGCCGGCAGCGACGGTCGAGTCGTAGAGCTGCTGCACCGCCGGGTCCGCGTACCGGCCGGCCGGCAGCCCCGACGACGGGTCGGCCAGGCCGTAGCGGGTCATCATGGCCGTC
>JAKAXN010000246.1 GCA_021816565.1 Actinomycetes bacterium | reverse complement strand
GTAGCCGTCGGCGGCGACCCGGTAGGTGCAACTCCCGGCTGCGGGCACCGGTCCTTGGAGGCCGGCCGCGGACCACCCGGTCCCTGCGGCGACCAGCGGTGTCCCCGCAGGTGCGGCGGGCGACACTACGGGCACCGACGGGCCCGAAGCCGGCGGGGGCGGGGGTGAAGCCGCTGGCGGCGACGACGATGACCCGGGCACCGCCGCCGTCCCGGTAGACGCGGGTACCGGCGCCGTCCCGGTGGGACCGGCCCCGGTGATGGTCGAACGGCAGGCTGAGGCCACGATGGTGCTGGCAGCCAGCACCGCGGCCAGCCCCGCCCGGTTGATCGACATGGCCCCTGCCTACCCGACACCTGTGACAGCCGGCGCCTGCGGGCGGCCTACAGGTCCTCCTCGGAGACCACCTCGACGCCGGCCGCGAGAAGGGCCTCGGCGGTCGTACCGACACCGGGGACCAGGACCCGGCGGTGGCTGCCGTCGTAGATCTGATGGCATCCACACGACGGGGACCGGGCCTTCAGCACGGCCCGGGAAGCGCCGACCGTCCGGGCCAACTCCACGGCGTGCTCGGCGCCGCGGCGGTACAACTCGGTGACGTCGTCGCCCGATCCGGTCAGCACCCGGCCGTCACCCTGGCGCTCGGCGGCCGGCCTGGGCGTCGGAAGACCTCCTGCCACCTCCGGGCAGACGGCCACCAGGCGGTGGGTGCGGCTCAGGGCCTCCACCGCCTGGTGGGTCCGGGCCTCTCCCCGGTGGGTGCAGGCCACCCCCACCAGGCAGGCCGACACCAGCAGGACCGGCCGGTCGTGCACGCTCACGAGCGTGACGTTAGGCCGTGAGCTGGATCCCGGCGGGCGGATTCTTGGGCGGGCGCCCCCGCTTCCGCTTCTGGGCCAGGATCCGACCGTTGAGGAACAGCTGGCCTCCCCACACCCCCCAGGGCTCGCGCCGCTCGAGGGCCCCCTGCAGGCAGGGTGCGGCCACCGGGCAGGACGCGCATATCCGCTTGGCCGCCACGATGTCGGGGATCTCATCGGAGAAGAAGAGGTCGGCCATCGAGCCGGTGCCGTCGCGGCAGCTGGCCTCGTCCCACTCCTCGGCGGTGAAGCTCTCGAATTCCTGGCCCAGCTCGATGGCGAACATCTCGCCGTCCTTTCTGCCGTTCGTCCCTGTCCGTGTCCGTGATGCCGTCGAGCCCGGAAACCGGGCCGGAGAAAAAGAAGAGGCCGCCGGGATCTCCCGGCGGCCTCTGGACCCTCTTACGGATTGCTGGTCCGTCCTATCCGGACGTCCGATCCTGAGGGCCCAGCGGCCAACCGATGGCATTGATTCGGGTCATGCCGTGCTTGGCGAGGCGCTTGGCGGAGCGGGAGCCGGCCGCCGGCGAATACGCCACCGCCGACGGGCGCGCCACTGCACCGGTAGACCCGGGGCGAAGATCCGACACCGCGGCCCGGGACGGGCACGCACCGGTGGAATCTGCGGTCGCCTCGCTGTGAACGAAGATCGTCTTCACCGGTGCCTCCCTTCGGGGTGTCGTCAGAGCCGAGAAACAGGGGGATGCGGCCGAGCCGCGCCCCACCTCCTACATCACAACAGGCTACGGCAGCGCCGTCAAACCATTTATTCCGCGGAGTTGCATCCGAGGGTCCGGCGGGCCGCTACTGCCTGCTCCAGCAGGCCGGGGGTGGCCGCCGCCACGATGGTGCGGCGCTCGGATCCGGCCCGCACCACCAGGTCGCGCCCGAACGCCTCGGCCACCGGGGCACCCGCCTCCGCGCACACGAGCATCCCGCCCAGGTAGTCCCACGGGGCCAGTGACTCCGCCGCGCAGTCGATGAAGGCGTCGAGCTGGCCACACGCCACTGCGCACAGGTCCAGGGCGGCCGCCCCGAGCGAGCGGTACTGGGCCCAGCCGAGCCACCGGTCCGGGTAACCGGAGAAGGCCACGATGGCCCGGTCCATAGCCCCGCAACCGGTCGGCCCGATGGGCCGTCCGTCGCAGCGGGCGCCGCCGCCGCGCACCGCCTCGAAGCGGGTGCCGGTCGCCTGGTTGACCACCACTGCGGCCAGGGGGCCGCCGCCGTCGAGGGCGCACAGGCTGGTGGCCCACCACGGAAGGCGGCGCGACGCGTTGGTGGACCCGTCCACCGGGTCCACCACCACCCGCACCGGACGCTCCCCATGGTGGACCCCGGACTCCTCCGAGAAGGCCCCGAACCCGGCTCGCTCGATCACCGACAGGGCGGCCCGGTCGGCCACCACGTCGCTCAGATACTGCCCCGGCCGGCTGCCCGACGGGCCCCAGTCGGGCAGCCCCTGAAGGCTGTCGCGCACCGCGTCGGCAGCGTCGTGGAGCACCTCGAGAACGTGTTCGGCTGATGTCACCGGCGCCGACGGTACCCGACCGGCGCCGGTCGGCCCGCACCGCCGGTCCCCGGCCAGCGCCGCCTCCCGACGGCGGCCGGGTAGGGTCTGTGGCCGATGGCGGTCATCGACGTCGCAGGCTACGTGGCCGAGCTGAAGGACCACGCCGTGGACCACGGGTTCCACGTCCACGACGAGCGGCACTTCGTGGAGACCTACTCCCTGCGCCAGGCGTGGGAGGTGGACCTCCATCCGGAGGACGCGTGCAATGGCCCGCTGGACCTGCACCTGGCCCTCGAGGTCGACCCGCGGGTGCTCCTGGCCTTCGAGGACGTGGTCGTGGACCTGCCCGAGGGCGAGGAACCGCCGGACGAGTTCCACTTCCCCCTCACCTTCACCTGGGCCCTGCCCCCGCTGCCGAAGGGTCCGGACCTGCTGCGCCTGGCCATCGACCTGGCCGGCATCGGCGGGATCGAGCTGCCCCTGGAGTCGTCGGCCATAGACAGCTATGCCTCGGCCACCGACCCGGCTGAGCGACGCATCACCATCGTGGCGCGCCAGCAGGTGTCGCTGGCCCGGGTCCTCTCGGGGGAGGAACTGCTCTGCGACACCTTCGACAAGGCTCTGGCCGTGAGTCAGTACCTGCTGGAGCGGGCGCCCCTCTGGCTGGAGAGCTGAGCGGGGCGCCGGGGCCGGTCCGGGTCTAGCGGCGACCCGACCGGCGGTGGAACAGGAACGACATGAACAGCACGCTCATCACGGCTGCCACGAGGAGTATCCCGGTGACGGCGACCACAGGCGTGGCCGAGACCGGATGCACGAATGCGCTAGCGATCACGGGGGACCTCCTCTCCGCATGTCAGGAGGGAGTCCCCCGGTGGACTTGGAGGTCGGTTCTTTCGCATACCTTGTCCGAGAATCGTAGCAACCGGCTACCGGTTCGCCAAGGGGTCCCGCAGGGGCGCCCCCCGGTTCGGTTCGGGCTCACCTAGAGTTTTCCAGCCCCCCGTCAAGGAGCGTCCGTGGCCGAGCAGCAGAACAAGGTTCCCCCCCGGAAGGCGGCATCCGCCCGCAGCAGGAGCGGCGGCCCAGCCCGCAACCGGCCGACCAAACGGGGAAGCCGCGGGTTCCCGCGCAAGTACCTCTACAGCGGGGCCGGCGTGGTGGTGATCGCCGTGATCGTGGTGATCGCCCTGATCTCCAGCGGCGGCTCGTCGAGCGGGGTCAACCGCCACCAGGCGGCCATTGACTACAGCCTGACCAGCGGCAGCAAGGTGTACGGCGGCCTCGGTCCGGAGAACGTCCCGCTCGAGACCGGGCCCCAGCTGGCCCCGGCCAACGCCGGCCTCACCGGCGCCACCATCGACGGCATCCAGTGCAGCAGCACCGAGCAGCTCGTCTACCACCACCACGTGCACCTGGCCCTCTTCGTCAACGGCAAGCCCTACTCGGTCCCGCTCGGGGTGGGCATGGTCCCGACGGTCCAGGTGAGCCAGACCCCGCAGGGGCCCTTCGCCGACGGCAGCACCAAGTGCCTCTACTGGATGCACGTGCACGCCCAGGACGGGATCATCCACATCGAGTCCCCGGAGGTCCGCAACTTCCAGCTGGGCCAGTTCATGGACATCTGGCACGTCCCGCTCACGTCGACGAAGCTCGGCTCGTTCACCGGCAAGGTGACCGCCACCGTCAACGGTGTGCCGTGGAGCGGCGATCTGCGCCAGATCCCACTGACCGAGCACGCCCAGATCGTCGTCAACCTGGGCGCCCCGGTGGTTACTCCTCCGCCCATCAGCTGGACCGGGACCGGCCTGTAGTCCTCACCCGGCCCGTCGGAGCGCGGCCGGGGTGGAGTCGTCGAACGAGGCCAGGAAGCTGCTCAGCCCGTCCTCCATCGCGGCCGGTGACGACCAGCAGTACAGGACCGGCTGGAAGCGGGTGATGTCGTAGTCGGCCCGCCCCATGGCCAGGAAGTCCGCGGGGCGGACCTCGACCTCCGAGAAGGCGGCCGTCTCCCCCACCGACGAGAGGATCCCGGCACCGAAGGCCTTCAGGCGGCCGCGCTCGCGCACCACACCGAACTCCATCGTGTACCAGAACACGTGGGACAGGAACCGCAGGGCGTCGTCGCTGCAGGTGCGCCCGACCGCCGCTCCGACCAGCCGGTACATCTCGGCGTAACCGGGGGCGGCCAGCTGGTTGGCGTGGCCGATCACCTCGTGGATCACGTCCGGCTCGGGGGTGTAGAGCGGCACCGACGGGTGGCGCAGATACTGCGTGGACCAGAAGATCCCTTCGGCGAACGATCCGTAGAAGTCCCACAGCGGGGCCAGGCCGGCCACCGGCAGGTACCGGAACCCACCGACCGGCTGGAGCCGCTCCCCCACCTCGGCCAGCTGCGGGACCCGGTCCGACGGCAGCCCCAGTTGCTCCTTGCCGGCGAGGAAGGCGCCACACGCGTGACGTTCGTGCAGATCCGCGAGGGCCGCCGAGACGGTGGCCCAGACCTCGTGCTCCTCGTCGGTGTAGCCGGGCGCCGGGAGAGGCTCCCCGGGACTCCACCGGGCGGCCAGCCCGGCCAGATCGTCACGCCGGGCCCGGTAGCGGGGGTCGGTGAACCCCGGATGATCACCGGCCAGCTCGACGGTCACCCGGCCGCCGGTGGTGGTCCGCACCGGAGAGTAACGGTTGAACCCCGATCCCATGTAACGAATCTTCCTACCGGCACCTGATCCTGTAAAGGACTATCCGGCGTGGACCACTTCCCGGCTCCTGGGGGCGATGCGGGTGGCCAGTATCAAGGAGGTGGTGGTCCGGGCGATGCCCGGGACATCGACGATGCGGCTGATGAGCTGGCCGAGGTGATCGTTGTCCCGGGCCACCACCCGGCACAGCAGGTCCGACGAACCGGTGGTCATGTAGGCCTCGACCACCTCCGGTATGGCCTCCAGGTGCCGGTCCACGGCCGGGCCCCGGCCCTGGGCTATCTCCAACGTGACGAAGGCCGACACCGCGTAGCCGAGCCGGCGAAGGTCCACCTCAGGTCCGAAACCGGTGACCACCCCCTCGCGCACCAGTCGGTCGAGGTGGGCCTGGGCGGTGTTGCGGGCCACGCCCACCTCCCGGGCGATCTGCAGCATCCCGGCCCGGGGGAAATCGGCCAGCGCGGCGATCAGGCGCTCATCGATGCCGTCCAGCCGGTACTCCTGCACGATCGATCACTATATCGGGCTGTAGCTGAGCAATCTGCTCATGTCACATCCCATGTGTTGACCAAAGTCCTGGCCCGGCGTAGGTGTATGGCATGGCCGACACCACCCTCGCCCGCCCCTCCGCCAGCGTCGCCGAGCAGATCCTCGGTTGGGATCACCTCGAGTGGTGGGTGGGCAACGCCCGGGCCGTGGCCGCGTGGCTGATGGCGGGGTTCGGCTTCGAGGTGGTGGCCTACGGCGGTCCCGAGACAGGGATCACCGACCGGGTGTCGTACGTGCTGGGTCAGGGGGAGGTCCGCTTCGTGGTAACCGCCGGCCTGGACCCCGACGGGGAGATAGTCCGCCACGTGAGCCGCCACGGTGACGGCATCCGCCACCTGGCCTGGAGGGTGGGTGACGCTCTGGCGGCCGTCGAGACGGCAGCGGCCAAGGGGGCGGAGGTCGTCGCCGACCCCGCCAGCGTCGCCGGGGATGCCGGTTCGGTCACGACCGCGGCCATCGCCACCTACGGCGAGACCCGCCACCTGTTCGTCGACCGCAGCGACTGGCACGGCGGGTGGGGACCCGGCTTCACCGGGGAACGGCTGCTGAGAACGCCGGCCGGCGCCACGGTCGGCCTGGCCTCCGTAGACCACGTGGTCGGCAACGTGGAGCAGGGGCGTCTCGACGAGTGGGTGGCCTGGTATCGCGAGGTGCTGGGCTTCCGCCAGATGCGCCACTTCGACGCCGATCAGATATCCACCCGGTACTCGGCCCTCCGCTCGACGGTGGTGCACAACGGCACGGGGGTGGTCATGCCGATCAACGAGCCGGCGCCCGGGCTCAGGAAGAGCCAGATTGAGGAGTACCTGGACGCCTACCGGGGTCCCGGGGTGCAGCACATCGCCCTGGCCACCCCCGACATCATCGGATCGGTGGGGGCCATGCAGGGCCGGGGGGTCCGGTTCCTGGACATGCCCGACACCTACTACGAGGACGCCCGGGCCCGGGTACGCGGGTTCGACCTTCCGTGGGATGAGCTCCAGCGGCTCGGCATCGAGGTGGACGTCGATTCCGGCGGGTATCTGCTGCAGGTTTTCACCGAGACGGTGACCGACCGGCCGACCCTGTTCGTGGAGATCATCCAGAGGGAGGGAGCCAACGGCTTCGGGGAGGGCAACTTCAAGGCCCTGTTCGAGGCAATCGAGCGCGAGCAGGCCCGTCGCGGCAACCTGTGACATGACCACAGGCGGATTCGGGCCGCAGAACCTGCCCTACGGCGTGACCGCCGACGG
>JAKAXN010000245.1 GCA_021816565.1 Actinomycetes bacterium | reverse complement strand
CGGGGTCCGGCCGGTCGGTCCGGGCCAGGGTGACGTCGACCGACTCGAAGGCGTCGCGACCGCCCGGCACGGACCGCCAGAGGGCGGCCTCCACCAGGGCCGCCTTGGCCTCGATGTCCAGGCCGGTTAGGTACAGCGTGGTGGTGGACCGCCACCCGCCCTGGTAGTTGAGCGCCACCTTGGTCGTGGCCGGCGGCGGCAGGCCCCGCACCCCCGAGATCCGCACCCGGTCCGGGCCGTCCTCCTGCAGCCGGGCGGTGTCGAAGCGGGCGGTCACATCGGGGTTGGGGTAGTCCGGTCCGCCGATCTCGTAGAGGAGCTGGGCGGTGACCGTCCCGACCGTGACCGCCCCTCCGTGACCCGGATGCTTGGTGATCACCGAGGAGCCGTCCTCCTCCACGCAGGCGATCGGGAAGCCCGGGTGTTCCAGGCCGGGGATCTCGGTGAAGAACGAGTAGTTGCCGCCGGTCGCCTGGGCGCCGCACTCGATGACGTGGCCGGCGACGACGGCGCCGGCCAGGGCGTCCCAGTCGTCGCGGCGCCAGCCGTGGTGCCAGGCGGCCGGGCCCACCACCAGCGCGGCGTCGGTGACCCGCCCGGTGATCACGATGTCCGCGCCCCGCGACAGGGCCTCGGCGATGCCCCAGCCCCCCAGGTAGGCGTTGGCCGTCAGCACCTGCCGGTCGCCGAGCGGCTCGCCGGTCTCCAGGTGCGACAGCTCCACCCCGGCGGCCCGCAGCTCCTCCAGGCGGGGGAGCAGGTCGTCGCCCTCCACGTAGGCGATGGTGGGGGACAGGCCGAGGCGGTCGGCCACCTGGCGCACGGCGGCGGCGCAGCCCCTGGGTGACAGGCCCCCGGCGTTGGACACCACCTTGATGCTGCGGTCCAGGCACTGGCCCATGACCTGCTCCATCTGCGTGACGAACGTGCGGGCGTAGCCGGCGGCGGGGTCCCTGAGCTGGTTCTTGGCCAGGATCAGCATGGTCAGCTCGGCCAGCCAGTCGCCGCTCAGCACGTCGATGGGGCCGCCCTCGACCATCTCCCGGGCCGCCGACAGGCGGTCGCCGTAGAAGCCGCTGCAGTTGGCGATCCGGACGGCGGGCCGGCTCACCCGGCCACCCCGTCGGTCCCCGACGCCTCGAGCACCACCAGCAGGTCCCCGCCGTTGACCTGGTCTCCGGCCCGGGCCCGGACCTCGGTGACCAGTCCGGCGTGGGGGGCGGTCACCCGGTGCTCCATCTTCATGGCTTCGACCACCATGAGCAGCCGGCCGGCCTCCACCGCATCGCCTTCTGTCACATCCACCGCCAGGACCTTGCCGGGCATGGGGGCGACCAGGCCGCCCTCCGGCACGCCGCCGGCGGCCACCGGGAAGCGGGGCACCACCTCGAAGCGCACGTCGCCGCCGGGACCCTGCGCGTACAGGTGGGAGCCGTCGGCCAGGACGTGGAGGTGGTGGGCCTGGCCGTCGGCCTCGAACGACACGTCCCATCCGGACCCGGCGGCGGTGACCCGGACCGAGGCCACCGGTCCCGACCATGCGGCGATCGAGAAGTCCAGGCCGCCGTCGCGGCGGGGCCGGTACTCGACGGTGAGATCGGCCCCGGCCCGGTGGAGCACCAGCCTCTCGGGCGGCATGACGCTGTTGCGCCACCCGGCCGGCAGGCTGCGCAGCACCCGGGCCGATTCCCGGCGGCGGTGCCGCAGGGCCAGCGCCGCGGCCACCGCCGCGGTGCGCTCCTCGGCTTCGGGCACCGGCCGCTCCATTGGGGGGGCCACGCGGGTGATGAAGTCGGTGGTGGTGTCGCCGGCCAGGAACTGCGGGCTGCGCAGCACCGTCACCAGGAAGTCCCGGTTGGTCACCACCCCCCGGATGCGGCTGCGTTCCAGGGCCAGGGCCAGCCGGCCGGCCGCCTCCTCCCGGGTGGGGGCGTGGGCGATGACCTTGGCCAGCATCGGGTCGAACTCCACCCCGACGGTGCTGCCGGTCTCCACCCCGGAGTCCCACCTAACCGCCGGGGCCCCCGCCTGGTGGTAGTCGACCAGGGTGCCGGTGGCCGGCAGGAAGCCGGAGGCCGGGTCCTCGGCGTAGAGGCGGGCCTCCACCGCGTGACCGGAGATGCGCAGGTCGTCCTGGCCCACCGAGAGGGGATGGCCGCCGGCGATGCGCAGCTGCTCCCGGACCAGGTCCAGGCCGGTCACCAGCTCCGTCACCGGGTGCTCCACCTGCAGCCTGGTGTTCACCTCGAGGAACCAGAACCGCCCGTCGGGCTCGAGGACGAACTCCACGGTGCCGGCGCTGCGGTAGCCGACGGCCCGGGCCGCGGCGACCGCCGCCGCCCCCATCCGGTCCCGCAGCTCTGCCGACAGGGCCGGGGAGGGGCTCTCCTCGATGATCTTCTGGTGGCGGCGCTGGATGGAGCACTCCCGCTCGAAGCAGTGCACCACCCCGCCGTGGCCGTCGGCCAGGATCTGGATCTCCACGTGGCGGGCCGAGGCGATGAAGCGCTCCAGGAACACCCGGTCGTCGCCGAAGGCGGCGCGCGACTCGCGCTGGGCGGCCTCCACCGCGACGGCCAGATCCCCGGGGGACTCCACCACCCGCATGCCCTTGCCGCCGCCCCCGGCCGCGGCCTTGACCAGCACCGGGAAGGTGACCTCCCCGTCGGATCCGCCGGCCGGGTCCCAGGTGGGCAGCACGGGTACCCCGGCGTCGGCCATGAGCCGCTTGGCCGCCACCTTGTCCCCCATGGCCTCGATGACCTCCGGCGGGGGACCGACCCAGGTGAGGCCGGCACCGATGACCGCCCGGGCGAACCCGGCGTTCTCGGACAGGAAGCCGTAGCCGGGGTGCAGCGCGTCGGCCCCGGCGGTGCGCGCCGCGGCGACCAGGGCGTCGATGTCCAGGTAGGTCTCCGCCGCGGTACGGCCCGGGAGGGCCACCGCCCGGTCGGCCTCGGCGACGATCGGCAGGTGCCGGTCGCCCTCGGAGTAGACGGCCACGGTCCTGATTCCCATGGACGCGGCGGTGCGGGCGATACGGCGGGCGATCTCTCCCCGGTTGGCGATCAGCAGGGTGGAGATCACAGCCGGAACACCCCGAAGCCGGCCGCCCCCTCCACCGGGGCGGAGTGGCAGGCCGACAGCGCCATGGCGAGCACCGTGCGGGTGTCGCGGGGGTCGATGATCCCGTCGTCGACCACCCGGCCGGTGGCGTACAGCCCCAGGGACTGGGCCTCGGCGAACTCCTCGACGGCTGCGGTCACGGCCGCCTCGGTCGCCTCGTCGAGGGGCCGGCCCCGGCGGGCCGCCTGCTCCCGGCGGACTATGGACATGACCCCCGCCATCTGTTTCGGGCCCATGATGGCGATCTTGGCCGTGGGCCAGAGGAAGACGAAGCGGGTGTCGAAGGCCCGGCCTCCCATCCCGTAGTTGCCGGCACCGTAGCTGGCCCCGAGGATGACGGTTATGTGAGGCACGGTGGAGTTGGACAGGGCGTTGATCATCTGGCTGCCGTGCTTGACGATCCCACCCCGCTCGTAGTCCCGGCCGACCATGTAACCGGTGATGTGCTGCAGGAAGACCAGCGGGGTGCCGGCCTGGTTGCACAGCTGGATGAACTGGGCGGCCTTCTGGGCCGAGTCGGAGAAGAGGACGCCGTTGTTGGCCAGGATCCCGGTCTGGAAGCCGTGGATCCGGGCCCAGCCGGTCACGAGAGTGGAGCCGTAGCGGGGCTTGAACTCCTCGAAGCGGCTCCCGTCCACCACCCGGGCGATGATCTCCCGGGCGTCCACCGGGCTGCGCAGGTCGGCCGGCATGATGCCGAGCAGCTCCTCGGGGTCGTGGAGCGGGGGATCGGGGTCGGCGTCGACCGGTCCGACCCCCTGCTTGCGCCAGTTGAGGTGGGCCACGACGTCTCTCGCCATGCGGATGGCGTCGACCTCGTCCTCGGCCAGGTAGTCGGCCAGGCCGCTGACCGAGGCGTGCATCTCGGCGCCGCCCAGCTCCTCGTCGCCGGCGTCCTCGCCGGTGGCCACCTTGACCAGAGGCGGGCCGCCGAGGAACACCTTGGCCCCGCCCTTGACGAAGATGTTGTAGTCCGACAGCCCGGGCTGGTAGGCGCCGCCGGCGGTGGAGCTGCCGAAGACCACCGACACGGTGGGGATGCCCATGGCCGACAGCTCCGTGATGTCGTGGAACATCCGGCCGCTCTCGGCGAAGTGGGTGAGGTTCCGGCGCATGACCGCCTCGGGGTCGTCCCCCGCGCCGATGCCCCGCAGGTCGCCACCGGCCGACTCGACGAACTGTATGTACGGCATGCGGTTCTGGCGGGCCAGCTCCAGGGCCCGCATCAGCTTGCGGATGGCCACGTTGGTCATGGCCCCGCCCAGGTCGGTCGGGTCGTTGCCGAGGATCACGCACTCGGTGCCCTCCACCACCCCGATCCCGCAGACCATGCCGCCACCGACGGCGTAGTCGGTGTAGTAGCCGGCCAGCGGGCTGATCTCCAGGAACGGTGTGTCCGGGTCGAGCAGGAGAGCCACCCGCTCGCGGACCGGCAGCTTGCCCCGGGCCCGGTGCCGGTCCAGGGCTGCCGGGCCCCCGCCCAGGGCGGCCTGCCCGAGCAGGCCGCCGACCTGGTCCAGCAGGGCCTGCATGGCGTCGCGGCGGGCCTGGAACTCGGGTTCCCGGCGGTCGATGGAGGTGGGCAGCGTCGGTGCGGTCATGGAGCTCCGATCAGCGGTCGGCGGCGGTGACGGTGGGCGGCCCGGCGAAGGCCTGGGCGATGGCGATCCAGCGTTCGGCGACTGCTCCGGTGACGGTCACCCTGGTCCGGCTGCGGTGCCGGCGCTGGGCGAACACCAGGGCCACGTCCAGGGCCGGGCCGCTGATGCGGTCCGGGGCGTCCTCGGGACCCCAGCCCCAGGTCCCTCCGTCGGGCGCCTCGACCTCGAGGCGGACCGGGTCGCCGGGGTCGGACTGGCCGTGGGCCGCGAACGAGTAGGCCCGGGCGCCGAATCCGATGTGGCACACATGGCGCAGGCGGGCCGTCGCCTCCAGGGGCAGCCCCAGAGCGTCGCGCACGTCCACCCCGTGGGCCCACGCCTCCATCAGCCGGGCGGTGGTGAAGCTGGCCGGGCTCATGGCCGGTCCGTACCACTCGATGCGCAGCTTGCGGCCCTCCGCCCGGGCCCGACGGTCAGCCTCGACGACGGTGGCGATGTAGTCGGCGCGGGCCCTCCGCCAGCGCTCCAGCAGGACCGGGGGGTCGAGGCTGCGGCCCAGGGCCACGTCCGGGGTGTCCGGGCCGGCCGCCGCCATCTCCTCCAGGAGCCGCCGGCGGTGCTCGGCGAAGGCCTCCGGGTCGCGCACCGACAGCGCCGCCGCCTCCTCGAAGAAGCACAGGTGGCTGAGGCTGTCCCGCACGTCCCAGCCGGCGGCGGGGGTGGCCCGGGCCCAGTCGCCCGGCCCGAGGGTACTGAGGACCCCGTCGAGTGACGCCTGCTCGTCGGCCAGATCGCGACAGAGTTCTTCGATGTCCGGCACCGGGGGCTCCTAGGCGGTGAAGCCGTCGAGGCGGGCCAGGACCTGGAGCATCACCTCGTCGGCACCCCCGCCGATGGACAGCAGGCGGCTGTCCCGGAAGTACCTCGACACCCAGGTCTCGTCCATGTATCCGATACCGCCGTGGAACTGCAGGCAGGTGTCGGCCAGCTCCCGTTGCAGCCGGCCCGCCTTCAGCTTGGCGATGGTGGCGAACCGGGTGGTGTCGCGCCCGGCCAGGTAGGCCTCGGCGCAGGCGTAGTTGTACTGGCGCAGCAGGTCCACCTCGGCGGACAGCTCGGCCAGGCGGAACTGCAGGTACTGGTTGGCGAGCAGCGGGGAGCCGAACGCCTGGCGCTGCTTCAGGTAGCCGGCGGTCAGCTCCAGGGCCCGCTGCATGCCGCCCACCGCGCTGTAGGCGGCGATCATCCGCTCGTTCTGGAACTGGGTCATCTGCTGCTGGAAGCCCCGCCCGATCTGGCCGATGGTGTTGGCCACCGGTACCCGGGCGTCCACGAACGACAGCTCCGCGGTGTCCGAGCAGCGGTTGCCCAGCTTGTTGAGCTTGCGGCTGACCGAGAAGCCCGGGGTGGCGGTCGGGAAGACGATCTGCGACATGCCCCGGTAGCCGCCCTCGTCGGAGGTGCGGGCCAGCAGGCACAGCCAGTCGGCCTGGGTGCCGTTGGTGATGTAGAGCTTCGAGCCGTTGATGACCCACTCGTCGCCGTCGCGCACCGCCCGGGTCCGGATCGCCGCCACGTCGGAGCCGGCGTCGGGCTCGGTGACGGCTATCGAGGCGACCATCTCGCCCCGCATGGCCGGGGCCAGCCAGCGCTCCTTCAGCTCGTCGCTGCCGAAGCGGTGCAGGGCGGGGGTGGCCATGTCGGTCTGCACCGACACGGCCATGGCCACCCCGGCGCAGCCCATGCGGCCCAGCTCCTCGCCCATGACCACCGTGAAGGAGTGGTCGGCGCCCTGGCCGCCGAAGGCCGGGTCGTACTCCAGGCCGAGGATCCCGGCCGAGCCGAGGGCCTTGAAGAGGGCGTGGGCCGGGAACGTGCCGGCTTCCTCCCACTCGTCGGCGTGGGGCGTCACCTCCCGTTCCAGCACTCCCCGCACGGACTGGCGGAACGCCGCGTGATCCTCTGTGAAGAGCATGTGTTCCCCCTGGAGCTGTCGGCCCGAAACCGTCCCGAACTTGACGTCGGGTTCAGTTACGCGCAACATAACCCCGGCGGCCGCCGGGTGCAAGCGGCGCCGAGGGGAGGGATGGTCATGGACTTCGAGATCGCCGCCGAGGACGACCCCCGGCGGCTG
>JAKAXN010000244.1 GCA_021816565.1 Actinomycetes bacterium | reverse complement strand
TTCCGCGCCGCCTGGGCCGCGGCCGAGGGCGCTCGGTGCTGACCGATTCGGGCCGCCGGGGCCCGGCCCCGGGCACCGGGGCCGACGCCGCGGCGGCCCGCGAGGGTTCGCCCCCGGGTGGGGGTGGGGTGGGCGGTGGAGGATCCGGATGGAGCGGTGGGCCGGGGGGCTGGGGCGGCTCCGGGCCGGAGCCCGGTGGCCGGGACGGCGCCGGACGGCTCGCCGGGTGGGCCCGGACCGCCGGGACGGCCGGCCCCCCGTCGGCGGCGGTCAGGCCGGCGGACGGCCCGGCGAGCTGGGCGCTGGCGCTGCTCACCGTGGCTTCGGCGGCCGGGCTGTTCCGGGTGTTCACCAGCCGGTCGTGGGTGGGCCCGGTGGTGGCGACGGTGGCGGTCACCCACCTGGCCCTGTGGGCCATGCGCCGCTGGCGCTTCGGGCAGCTGCTGGCCGCCCCCATCGCCTTGGCGGTGGTCGCCCTGATGATCATCTGGACGGTCTTCGCCCCGGCTACCACGATGGGCTTTCCGGGGCCGCACGCCTGGGCCGAGCTGGGCCGGGCCGTGGGCCGGCTGGGCAACGACTTCTCCACGATGGTGACGCCGGTCGCCCCCACCCGCGGCTTCGAGATCCTGGCCGCCGGGGGGGCCGGCCTGGTCGCCGTGCTCGGCGACTGGGCGGCGTTCCGGTGGCGGTCCCCGCTGGTCGCGGTCCTGGTCGGGCTGGCGGCGTTCGTGGCCTGCTCCGCTGCCGGCCAGGGCGGTGGGCGGGTCTGGACCATCGGCGCCGAGGTGGCCGCCATCTGCGTGTTCCTCCTGGTCGAACGGGCGTCCGCCGCTGAGGGCCAGGTGTGGTTCGCCGGGGTCCGCTCCGGCACCGCCCGCTGGGTGGCGGTCGGGGGCGCGGCCGCCGGGGCGACGGCGCTGGTGACCGCGATGGCCCTGACCCCGGCCCTGGCCGGACGGGACGGCGTGGGGGCGCTCGGCTGGAGGTCCGGGACCGGCAGCGGCGGGGAGCGGATCGTCCCCAACCCGATCGTCTCGCTGCGCACCCGCCTCGTCCAGTACGCCAACACCCCGGTGTTCGTGGTGGACAGCACCGTGCCGTCCTACTGGCGGCTCACCTCGCTGAACACCTTCAACGGTGAGACCTGGACCTCCACCGGCGCCTACCGCAGCTTCGGGCAGCGCCTGCCCGGGACGGCGGCGCCCACCCCGGGGGCCCGGCCGGTCCGGGCCACCTTCCAGATCCAGCAGCTGGACTCGGTGTGGCTGCCCGAGCAGTTCAACCCGGTGTCGGTCCAGGGCGTCCATCACGTCTCCTACGACCCCGGCTCGGGGAGCCTCATCACCTCCTCGGCCACCAGCAACGGCCTGTCCTACACGGTGGGGTCGGTCCAGTACCTCGACACGCTGAGCCCGGCCGCTCTCGAGGCCGCGCCGCCGGTGGGCGACCCGGCGGCCCTGTCGGGCGACCTCGAGCTGCCGGCCGTGGTCGACGGCCCCATCACCCAACTGGCCGCCCGCCTCACCGCCGGCCAGAAGACGGAGTACGCCAAGGCCCTGGCCATCCAGGACTACCTGCGGGGCCCGCAGTTCAGATACACCCTCGACCCTCCCTCGGACGGGTCCGGGACGTCGGCGCTCTACAACTTCCTGTTCGTGACCCGCCAGGGGTACTGCCAGCAGTTCGCCGGGGCGTACGCCGTTCTGGCCCGGGCGGCCGGGTTGCCGACCCGGCTGGCCGTGGGCTTCGCCACCGGTGAGGCCCTGGCCGGGGGCGGCTACCAGGTGTACGACGGCGACGCCCACACCTGGCCCGAGGTGTACTTCGGCCCCCGGTACGGGTGGATCCCGTTCGAGCCCACCCCGGGGTTCTCCATCCCCGGGACGTCCGGCTACACCGGGACCGGCCAGCCGGGCGGGGCCGCCTCCACCCCGACGCCGACCACCGTCCCGGCCGGCTCGTCGGCCAGCACCCCCGCCCCCCACCGGGGGTCGACGGCCACCACGGCTCCCCCCACCCCCACCACGGCCCCCCTGAGCGGTCCCAGGCCGGCCCGCTCGGGCTTCCCCGGCTGGCTCGCGGCCCTGCTCGCCGTGCCGGCCGCGGTGGCGCTGTGGGCGGCAGCCAACGTGGGATCGAGGGAGGCGCTGCGCCGCCGCCGGCGCCACCGGGCGGAGCAGGCCGGGCCGGCTGCGGTGATCAGATACCTGTGGGACGAGGCGTGCGCCGACCTGGCCTGGCTGGGGATCACCCGGGGGCCGGCCGAGACCGACGACGAGTTCGCCCGGCGGGCCAGCCGCCAGCTGAGGGACCTGGGCCGGGCGGCGCCGGCCGGCGGCGACGGGCCGGGCGGCGCCGGCGGGGAGGGTGGACTGGTGGGTCTGGCCGTTCTGGCCCGACGGGCGGCGTTCGCCGCGTCCACCCCGCCGGAGCTGGTGGCCCGGGCCCGGGCCGGCGCCGGGCAGGTCCGCCACCAGGCGCGGGGCGACTCGACGGCCTCCGAGCGCCTCCGGCGTTGGCTGTCGCTACCGCCCGGTCAGGTGGCCCAGCTGATCAGGTTGCTGCGCTCCGGGTAGGAGCGGGGGTCAGCTGTCGCCTTCGCCGTTGAGCCGCCGGCGCAGCCTCTTGCCGAACTCGTCCATGGACTGGCCGATGTTGCGGGCGCCTATGGATCGGGACATCTGCTCGAGGCCCAGGCGGCTCATCCGGTGGAGGTTCTGGATCAGCACCACGGCGCTGGCCACCATCAGCAGGAACCCGAAGACCCCCACGATCCAACTCGACGCGAAGGCGGCCAGCAGCACCACCAGCCCCACGACGAAGCCCAGCGTGGCCCACCGGCAGTTCCTGGCCAGGTAACGGTGCAGCGTCGTCGAGCTGATCCGTCTGGCCGACTCTGGATCGGTGGCCGCGAACTGTCGTTCGATCTCGGCCAGGATCCGTTGTTCGTCTTCGTTCAGCGGCACTTCCGACCCTCCGCGCTCATCATCGCGCTGAGGGCAAACTACAGCAACGCGCTGCCTTAAAGGCCACCGGCGATCCTGCCACCTGCCACTTTCTGCGGAATTGGGGTCACGCCGGCGGGGCGGGGCGCCGGTCGGGCCGGGAGGTACCGCCCGGCCCCCACTGGCTGTCGCCGGTGCGCTTGACCCGGAGCCGGCTGGCCTCCACCAGGGCGGCCGGCCCGACCGCAGCGGGGCCGAAGCGCTGGCGGATGGCATCGATGGCGTCCACCACTGCGCCGTCGTCGCGGGCCGGGTGGGCCGCGCCGGGGTCCCCGGGCCGGGCCGGCTCGGACAGGCCCAGCGTCAGCTGCTCGGCGGGGGCGCCGGCGGCGGGCCGGAGGTTGGACACCCCCACCCCCAGCAACCGGACGCCGGCGGCCAGGTCCAGGCCGGCCAGTAGCCGCGACGCCGCCTTGGAGATGACCGCGGCGGAGTCGGTGCCGGCCGGCTCGGTCACCGATCGGGTCCGGGTGGAGAAATCCCCGTATCGGATCTTCAGCGTCACCGTCCGGCCCACCAGGCCGGCCCGGCGCATCCGCGACGCCACGGCGTCGGACATGCGCAGGACCTCCACCTCCAGCCCGTCGGGGTCGCGCCGGTCGGAGGGATAGGTCTCCTCGTGGCTGACCGACTTGACCTCCCGGTCGGGCTCCACCCCGCGCTCGTCGACGCCCCGGGCCAGGGCGGCCAGATGCCGGCCGTGGGCCCGGCCCACCGCCCGCTCCAGTACCAGCGGATCGACCACCGCCAGGTCCCCGATGCTGGCGAAGCCGAGGGCCCGCAGGCGCCGGGCGGTCGCCGGGCCGACCCCCCACAGGGCCTCGATCGGGTGGGGATGGAGGAAGGCCAGCTCCCGGCCCCGCTCCACCACGAACACGCCCGACCCGGTGCCGCCGGCCCGGCCTCCCTCCCGGCGGTCCACCTGCGGCTTGGCCGCCTCGGATGCCAGCTTGGCCAGGAACTTCACCGGGGCCGCCCCCACCGAGCAGTCCAGCCCGAGCTCGGAGCGGATCTGCTCCCGTATGGCGGTGGCCATGCGGGCCGGGGGGCCGAACAGCTTGAGGGCCCCGCTCACATCGAGGAAGGCCTCGTCCAGGGAGATCCCCTCCACCAGGGGGGTGAAGCGGTGGAACACCGCGTGCATGCCGGAGCTGACCTCGGCGTAGCGGTCGTAGCGACCGGCGACGAAGACGGCGTCGGGGCACAGCCGGCGGGCCTGCACCGACGGCATGGCCGAGCGCACCCCGAACACCCGGGCCTCGTAGCTGCACGAGGCCACCACCCCCCGGTTGCCGGCGCCGCCGACGATCAGGGGCCGGCCGGCCAGGCCGGGATCGTCTAGGGCCTCGACCGACGCGAAGAAGGCGTCCATGTCCACGTGCAGGATCCACCGCTCCGGCCCCACCGCTCCAGTCTCCCAGACGCCAGGGACGATCCGGGGACCTACGGCAGCACGATGCGTCGGAATCCCTCGGCCAGCGGGACCGAGGCCTCCCGGCCGGCCTCCTCGGCCCGCCGGCGCACCGCGCCGCGCAGCCACTCGCCGGTGTCGCCCAGCTGGCTGGCGTGGCAGGCGATGGCCGCCGCTTTGGCGTCAATGGTCTCCGACACGTCCACCCAGGCGTCGGGTTCAAGGGTCCCCGACAGGTACAGCCACCCGACCCGGTGAGCCGGGCCGCGGTCGGGGAAGTAGTGCGGGTTGGCCGCCGCCGGAGCCACCGCGTCGATGGCCGCCCAGCCGACGGCCCGGTGGTCGCGGTGGTTGACGTACGTGGCACCGAAGAAGACGGCGGTGGGGTCGGGGGCGACCACCGCCACCGGGCGGACCGACCTGATCAGCTCGACTATCCGGCCCCGCAGTTCCGCCCCGTCGTCGAGTTCGCCGTCGGCGAAACCGAGCCAGTGGTGCCGGTTGATCCCGAGCAGCCGCCCGGCCTCCTCGGTCTCCCTGCGCCGACGGGCCACCAGATCGGCGGGGCGGACAGCCGGATCGAGCGACCCTTTGTCCCCTTCGGCGCAGATGCAGACCTCGACGGTGCAGCCGGCTCGGGCCCAGCGGGCCAGGGTCCCGCCGGCGGCCACGTCGGAGTCGTCGGGATGGGCGTAGACCGCCAGCGCCACCGCCGGCACATCGGTCACGAGCTCGGCCAACCTCAGGGGGCCTTGCTGATGAGCCGGCACGCCAGCTCCACTCCGTCGTCGTCCACGTCGGCGTGGGTGACCAGCCGGACCCGGCCGGGACCGACCATCCCGGCCCGCACTCCCCCGTCGGCCAGGTGCTCCAGGAGAGACGCCGGGTCGGGCGGCGAGAAGGCGACGATGTTGGTCTCGACGGCGTCGGGGCTGAAGCCGATGTCCGGCCACCGCTCGGCGACGGCCCGGGCCAGCGACCGGGCCCGGGCGTGGTCCTCGGCCAGCCGGTCGATGCGGCCCAGGGCCACCAGCCCGGCGGCGGCGATCACCCCGGCCTGGCGCATGGTGCCGCCCAGCCGCTTGCGGTGCAGCTTGGCCTCCTCGATCAGGTCGGCCGGGCCGGCCAGCAGGGAACCGACCGGGGCCCCGAGGCCCTTGGACAGGCAGCACATCACCGTCGTGGCCGCCTCGGCCCGCCGGGCCGGGGTGCTCGCCGACGCCACCGCGGCGTTCCACAGCCGGGCCCCGTCCATGTGCACCGGCAGCCGGCGCCGCTCGGCCAGGGCGGCGATGGCGTCCATCCGCTCCCGGGGCCAGACCCGCCCACCCGCCGCCATGTGGGTGTCCTCGACGGCGATCAGCGCCACCTTCGGCTGGTGGTGGTAGCCCGACTCCACCACCTGCTCCACGTCGGCCTCGGCCAGCCAGCCGTCCCGGTCGTCGACGGTGAGGAACGTGACCCCGGCGTTGATCGGGCCGGCGCCCTCCTCGTAGACCACCACGTGCTGGCGGCCGCCGGTGGCCACGGCGTCGCCGGGGCGGGTCAGGGTACGCAACGCCACCTGGTTGGCCATGGTGCCCGACGGCACGAACAGCGACGCCTGCTTGCCGGTCAGCTCGGCGAAGGCCTCCTGCAGGCGCTGGACCGTCGGGTCCTCGCCGTACTCGTCGTCGCCGACCTCTGCGTCGGCCATGGCCCGGCGCATCTCCGGGGTGGGACGGGTGACGGTGTCGGAACGCAGGTCGACCAGCACCGTCCCACCGTACGCTACAACTGGCTGGTGACCGACGACGCCGCCAGACGCTTCGATTCGTGGGACCCGACCGAGGCCTTCGGGCTCGGCCAGGGGAGCGGGCCGGCCCCCGGCGGGCTGGCGGCGGACCTGGCGGCGGCGGCGCTCGAGGCCGCCCAGCGGGCCGCCCGGATCCTGGAACAGGGCGCCCCCGGCCGCGGCCAGGCCGTCTCGGGGGTGGAGACCAAGATCTCCTCGACCGACATGGTCTCCGACGTGGACCGGGAATCGGAGGCCGCGGTGGCCGCGGTCCTGGCCCGGGCCCGGCCCGACGACGCAGTGCTCGGCGAGGAGGGCACCTCCCGGCCCGGCACCACCGGCGTGACCTGGGTGGTGGACCCGCTGGACGGCACCACCAACTTCCTCTTCGGGATCCCCCAGTGGTCGGTCTCAATCGCCGCCGAGATGGACGGCCGTCCGGTCGCCGGCGTGGTCGTGGACCCGTCCCGCCACGAGGTGTTCGCCGCCATCGCCGGCCACGGCTCGTTCCTGAACGGCCGGCGGTGCCGGGTCCGCAACGACCGGTCCACGCTCGAGACCGCCCTGGTGGCGACCGGCTTCGGGTACCGGGCCGAGCGGCGCCGGTGGCAGGCGCAGGTCGCAGCCACCGTCATCCCCGCCGTGCGCGACATCCGCCGGCTGGGCTCCGCCGCTCTGGACCT
>JAKAXN010000243.1 GCA_021816565.1 Actinomycetes bacterium | reverse complement strand
ACAGGGAAATGCCGGCAGCGGTGATGGCCGCCGAGATGAGGGCGCGTTTCAAGCGGCTCTCCTTTCTCGATGCCCGCCGGTGACCCAGCACTAGGGGGGTCGTACTCAGCGTCCGGGTGACACGGCACCCAGCGGGCAATCCGACCATTCGACCAGATGGGACCGTCGGCCCGCAAGCCTGGCGGTCGGCGGGGCGGTCAGCTGCCCGGGGTCACCACCAGGTTGTAGGCGGCTCCGTCGGGGAAGCTCGGGATGGTGAAGCTCACCTCGGTGCGGCCCGGGCCGGCGGGGGTGACCGCCAGCGAGGCCGGGGCGGCCGGGGTCGGGCCGCTGACCGCGGCCCCGGGCTGGAACGCCTCGGAGCTGAGCTGGATGGCCGGCTGGCTGGTCGTCCAGGGGAGGATGAGGTGCACCCGCACGTCGGCCGGCGGCACCGGCGATTCCCGGGGCCGCCACTCGGTGTCGCACCAGTTGGCCACCGCGCAGCCCTGGAGGCGGCCGATCAGGGCGACCACCCGGTTCCGGGCGGAGTCGATGGACCCGAGAGCGGCCAGCGAGTCGGTGCTCGTGCTGGACGCCACCGTCTGGCCGGCCATCTCGGCATAGGTGGTGCGGACCCAGTAGTCCGAGGTCCGGGCCTGACCGCTGTCGGTCAGCAGCCCGTCGAGGGTGGCCAGAGTGCAGCTGTCCCAGCAGGACCGCTCGGCCGAGGCGATGCCCGCCCGGGCGATCGTCGACAGGTAGCCGACGTCCCAGCCGGGGACCGGCTGGGTCCAGCGCGACCCGTACTCGTCGAGGAACATCTGCGGGTGGCCCAGCCCCGGCAGCGACCGGATGAGGTTCCACGTGGCCTCGGCGTCCGCGTAGATGGTCGCCGGGGTCTTGCCGTTGTCGTGCCAGGCCACCGCCGCCAACTGCAGGCCGTGCGCCGCGGCGAAGCGCAGGAAGGTGCCGAGGTCCGGCTCGTGGGTCAGGTTGTTGGGCGGGAGCGGGGTCAGCGACCACTCGCCGATCGACGGGCCGATCACGGCCGCACCGGGGTCTACCGACTTGATGGCCTGGTAGCTGACCAGGAACTGCTGCAGCAGATCGTCGGGCGTCTCCGAGGCGAAGTCCGCGGCCGAGTAGTAGTTGTTCCAGCCGGGCTCGTTGTAGACGTCCCAGTAGTCGACCCGCTGCCCGCTGGCCAGGACGTTCTGGACCGTGGATCGCACCCACGAGGTGTACGCCGACCAGTTGGACCACGGCGTGGGCGGGGGCCCGCCGTTCTTGGCCGTCTGGGCCCACAGATCGGACAGGATCAAGGTGGTGCGGGCGCCGCTGGCTGCGGCCGCCGACCAGCTACCCCAGTTGTACAGGCCGGCCGAGCCGGGGGCCGGCACCGAGCGGTACATGGTGGCCCCCAGGTTGCCCAGCTCCCGGGAGTTGGTGTCGGCGCTCGGGAGCAGATTGAAACCGGCTCCGGCGTGGTCGACCGGGCCGGTCGGGGTGGCGGCGTCGACGGTGATGCACCCGCCGGCCGGGCAGGCCGGCGCCGAGGCGGTGGCCACCGGGGCCATGGTGGTCACCTGGGGCGGGGAGGTCACGGTCGTGGTCGCCGGCGGAGCGGTGGTCACCACCGGCGCCGGGCGGGCGAGGGTGGTCGTGGTGGTGGCCGTGGTGGAGGTGGCGACGGTGGTGGGAGCGGTGGTGGCCGGGTCGGCGGTGGCCACCCGCGCCGGCCGGCCCCGGGATGGCTGCAGGGCTCCGGAGGCCGCGGTGACCGCCCCCGAGCCGACCAGCAGCAGGGCCGCCGCCATCAGGGCCCGGGCCCTGCGGTCGGGGCCCCGGCCGGCGGCTTCCCCGACCCCGACGTCTCGCTGCTGTCGCATCCCCGGCCCTCGTGTCGCTCGGAAGCCCTGATATTACCTCTTGTCCTTTTCGTCGTCCCGGCCCGGGCCGCCTGCCCCGTCGTTAGCATCGGGGGACCCCCGGGTCGGAACAATGGGTTCGACGCCGATTCGATAGCGCAGGAGGAGTGCCCCGCATGCCGGTTCTGGTAGCCACGATCATCCCCAACCCGGGCCAGATGGAGGCCGTGGAGGCCGCCCTCACGGATCTGATCCCGGCGGTCCACCAGGAGGACGGCTGCGAACGCTACGCCCTGCACCGGGGTCGCGACCGGCTGGTCTTCGTCGAGAAGTGGCGCGACCGCGACGCCCTGGCCGCCCACGGGGCCGGTCCGGCCATCAGGGCCATGAACGAGCGGCTGGCCGGGCTGGTGGCCGGGCCGCCGGACGTGCAGGTCCTCGAGGCGGTCCCGGCCGGGGATCCGGACAAGGGCCGGGTCTGAGCCGGGTACCTTGGACGCTTCCCCCTAGCCCCGCCGAGGAGGCACCGTGGCCAAGCCCGAGGTCGAAATTCCCGCGCAGGACCCGCCCGCAGAGCTGGTGATCGAGGATCTGGAGGTCGGCGACGGCGACGAGGCCCGGCCCGGTCAGGAGGTCTCCGTCCACTACGTCGGGGTGGCGTGGTCCACTGGCAAGCAGTTCGACGCGTCCTGGGACCGGGGCGAGACCTTCGAGTTCGGCCTGGGGGCCGGACAGGTGATCGCCGGATGGGACCAGGGGGTGGCCGGGATGCGCGTAGGGGGCCGCCGGCGTCTGACCATCCCGCCGCAGCTGGGCTACGGGTCGCGCGGCGCCGGTGGTGTGATCAGGGGCGGAGAGACGCTGGTGTTCGTGGTGGACCTGCTCGGGGTCCGCTGAGCCTCAGGCGCCGAGCTGGTCGATGGCCCGCATGATCCGGGCCTCGCTCACCGGGCCCTGGGTGCCGAGTGACTGGGCCCACAGCGAGACCCGGAGCTCCTCGATCATCCAGCGGATGTCCGCCAGGCCGGCCCGCACCTCCGCCGGGGCGGTCCCGGCCAGCACCTGGTCCACCATCGTCTCGTAGCGGCTTGTGACCCGGCCGACGGCCGCCTGGCGCTCGGCGTCGCGGCGGGCGTCGGCCGGGAGCCGCTGCAGCCGCCGTCCGGCGGCGTCGAGGTAGCGCAGCAGGTCGCCGAGGCGGGCCGTCCCGGCCGAGGTCACGAACCCGGGCCGGGTCAGGTCCCGGACCTGCCGGCGGACGTCGGCCAGTGCCAGCCGCAGCTGGCCGGCCCCGTCCTGGCGCTCCAGCCGGGAGGCCGCGTCGTCCACCTGCTCGGCGGCGGCCATCACCCCGCCGGCGATGGTCGCCAGGCGGGCCACTCTGTCCACCAGGTCCCGGCGGGCGTCGGAGGCCATGGCGTCGAAGCGGGTGGCGTCGAAGGGCGGCCCGCCGTGGGCCATGATGATCCGGTCGGTGACGGCGGTGGCGCAGTCGGCCAGCAGCTCGGCCAGGGGGGTGCCGGACCGGGCCAGTGCCAGCTTGGTGTCGTTGGTGAGCCGCCGCTGCAGGTGGGCCGAGGGCAGGGGCGCGGCCAGCAGTAGCAGCCGGCGGGTACCCCGCCACATGCTGTCGGCCTGCGCTCCGGGCGAGTCCAGGAGGGCCACGCCCACCGAGTCGCCCTCGTCGACCAGGGCCGGGTACGCCTCCAGGTGCCCCTTCCTCACCCGGCGGGGTAGTTCCCCGAACTCCCAGGTGGTGGCCCCGTGGCGGACCAGCTCCGGGGCCAACCGGGCCAGGACGGCCCGGAGCCGGTCCTGCAGCCGGTCCTGCAGCCCGATCAGGTCCCGGCCCCGGGCCAGGACCCGGCCGCCGTCGTCGACCACCTCGAAGTTCATCCGCAGGTGGGCCGGCAGGGCCTCCACGTCCCAGACGTCGGGGCTGACCGCCTGGCCGCTCAACCGGGCCAGCCGGGCCGCCACCACCTCGAGCAGCGGTCCGTCGCCGGGGCCGATCCCATCCAGGACGGCCTCGGCGACCTGGCGGCCCGGGCCCAGGGCCCGGCGCTGCTGCTTGGGCAGCATCCGGACCAGGGCCGTCACCAGCTCCGGCCTGAAGCCCGGTACGGTCCAGTCGAATCCGGCCGGTGACAGCCGGTTGAGCGCCGCCAGCGGCACCGTGACCGTCACCCCGTCGTCTTCGCTGCCCGGCTCGTAGCGGTAGGTGAGCGGCAGCTCCAGCTCCCCGCTGGACCAGCGGTCGGGGTAGCCGGCGAAGTCCACCGGTCCGCCGCGGCGGTCGACCAGCACCTCGAGGGGAACGTCGAGCCGGTCGGGGCGGCGCTCCTGCTCGCGACGCCACCAGCGGTCGAAACGCCGGCCGCTGGTCACCTCGGCCGGGAGGGCCCGGTCGTAGAAGTCGGCCAGCACCTCCGGTCCGGCCAGCAGGTCCCGGCGGCGGACCCTCTCCTCCCACACCCGGACCTGCTCCATGCGCTCCGCGGTGCGCTCCAGCGGCGCCACCGTGGCCGACCAGTTGCGGGCGACGAGGGCTTCCTCGACGAAGATGCGCCGGGCCTCAGCCGGGTCCACCCGCGACAGGCTCACCGGTCGCCCGGAGACCACCGGGAGACCGTACAGGGTCACCCGCTCCTCGGTCATGGCCTCCCCCCGCTCGGGGTCCCACCACGGATCGGAGTAGCTGCGCTTCACCAGGTGGCCACCCAGTTGCTCGGCCCAGGCGGGGTCGATCCGGGCCACCGTGCGGGCCCACGTCCTCTCGGTCTCGACCAGGGCTCCGGCCACCACCCACGGAGGCTGGCGGCGCGACAGAGCCGATCCCCGCCCGATCAGCCACCGGGAGTTGCGGGCGCCCTGGTAGTCGCCTCTCACCCGGTCCCGCATGCCGATGTGGGACAGGAGCCCGGCCAGCAGCGCCTGGTGAACCTGGTCCTCGGCGGCCGGCTCCCGGTTGGCGTGGACGCCGCGCGACCGGTACGTCTGGCGGATCTGGCCGGCCAGATCCTGCCATTCCCGGATCCGCAGGACGTGGAGGTACTCGGACTTGCACCGCCTGCGGAACTGGTTGCCCGACAGCTGCGCCTGCATCTCGGCCAGGTAGTCCCACAGGCGCACGTAGCCGAGGAAGTCCGAGTCGGGAACCACGAACCGGCGGTGCATCTCGTCGGCGGCCTGGGCCTTGTCCGCCGGTCGTTCCCGGGGATCCTGGATGGACAGGGCGGCGGCGATGATGGTGACCTCCCGCAGGCAGTCCCGGCGCTCGGCCTCGAGGACCATCCGGCCGAGCCGCGGATCGAGCGGCAGCTCGGCCAGCCGCCGCCCGGTGTCGGTCAGCCGCAGGTCGCCGTCCCGGCGCTCGAAGGCTCCGAGCTCCTCGAGCAGCGCCCGGCCGTCGGCGATGCTGCGCCGGTCCGGGGGCTCGATGAAAGGGAACGACTCCACCTCGCCCAGGCCGGTGGCCGCCATCTGGAGGATCACCGAGGCCAGGTTGGTCCGCAGGATCTCCGGGTCGGTGAACTCCGGCCGGCCGGCGTAGTCCTCCTCCGAGTAGAGGCGGATGCACACCCCCGGTCCGGTCCGCCCGCACCGCCCGGCCCGCTGGTCGGCGGAGGCCTTCGAGACCGCTTCGATGGGCAGCCGCTGGACCTTGGTGCGGTGGCTGAAGCGGGATATGCGGGCCAGCCCGGTGTCCACCACGTAGCGGATGCCGGGGACGGTCAGGGACGTCTCCGCCACGTTGGTGGCGAGCACCACCCGCCGACCCCGATGCGGCCGGAACACCCGGTGCTGCTCGGCCGCCGACAGCCGGGCGTAGAGAGGGAGGATCTCCAGTCCCTCCGGGCCGGAGTCGCGTAGCGCGCCGGCCGCGTCTCTGATGTCGCGCTCGCCGGGGAGGAACACCAGCACGTCCCCCGGACCCTCGCCGGCCAGCTCCCGCACCGCGGCGCAGATGGCGGCGTTGACATCCACGTCCGCGTCGTCGTCACCGGCGTCTCCGTCGCCCTCGCCGGGGGGCCGGTAGCGCATCTCCACCGGGTAGGTCCGCCCGGACACCTCCACCACCGGCGCCGAGAAGTGGGCGGCGAAGCGGCCGGTGTCGATGGTCGCCGAGGTGATGATGACCTTGAGGTCCGGCCGGCGCGGCAGCAGCTGTGCCAGGTACCCCAGAAGGAAGTCGATGTTCAGGCTCCGTTCGTGGGCCTCGTCCACGATGATGGTGTCGTAGGAGCTGAGCAGCCGGTCATGGCGGATCTCGGCCAGCAGGATGCCGTCGGTCATGACCTTGACCAGCGTGGTGTCGCCGACGGTCTCGGTGAACCTCACCTGGTAGCCCACGGCCCCTCCCAGGGGCACGCCGAGCTCCTCGGCGACCCGTTCGGCCACGGTGCGGGCAGCGATACGGCGGGGCTGGGTGTGGCCGATCATGCCGTCCACCCCCCGGCCCAGCTCCAGGCACATCTTGGGTATCTGGGTGGTCTTGCCCGAGCCGGTCTCCCCGGCCACCACCACCACCTGGTGGTCCCGGATGGCGGCCATCACCTCGTCCCGTCGGGCGCTGACCGGCAGCTGGGCCGGGTAGGACACCGCCGGCACCGCAGCGGCCCGGGCGGCCCGGCGGCCCTCGGCCCTCGACACCGCGGCGGCGATGCTCGCCAGCTCCCGCTCCAACCGGTCGCCCCGCTGGCGCGAGGCGCGTTCGAGCCTCCGGGCCAGCCGGTGGCGGTCTCTTACGGTCAGGCCGTCCAAACGGTCGGCCAGCGCCTGGTGGGAGGTCGTCATGGGGGTCCCTCCAGTATCCCGTCCTGCGGTCGTTTCGGGCGACCCGCCGGGGGTAACTGGACGCCCGATGACCGATGAATAAGAACACGAGCCGCGTCCTCCTGGTCCATCCCGGGTCCCTGATGTACTCCGAGCTGTTCCTCCGGCTGGAGCCCCTCGGCCTCGAGCGGATCGCCAGCGCGGTGCGCTCCGCCGGGCACCCGGTGCGCATGGTCGACCTGCAGGTGTACTCGCCGGAGGAGA
>JAKAXN010000242.1 GCA_021816565.1 Actinomycetes bacterium | reverse complement strand
CGGGCGGCGTGCCGATGAGCAGGTCGCGGGTGACGCCGCCGGCGAGCGCCACGACCAGGGCCAGTACGAGGACACCGAACAGATCGAGGCGGGCCCGCACCGCGGCGAGGCCCCCGCTGAGGCCGAACACGAAGGTTCCGATCAGGTTGAGCCACAGGATCAGCGTGGGGTCGAAGCCCTGGACCATGCGTGGCATCCTTGCGCAGAGGAGGTGACCATGTCTGATACCGGACGGATCCAGTCGGTACTCGGCGGCCTGGACGACGTCGTCGATGATCTCGGGGCCTTCTACCGCGACCTCCACGCCCACCCGGAGCTTTCACTGCAGGAGCACCGCACCGCCGAGAAGGCCGCCGGACAGCTGCACCGGGCCGGGTTCGATGTCACCACCGGCGTCGGCGGTACCGGGGTGGTGGGCGTGTTGCGAAACGGCGCCGGGCCGACGGTGATGCTGCGCGCCGACATGGACGCCCTGCCGGTCAAGGAGGCCACCGGGCTCGACTACGCCAGCGTCGAGGTCGGCACCGACGCCGAGGGCGGCCAGGTGCCGGTCATGCACGCCTGCGGGCACGACATGCACGTCACCTGGCTGGCCGGTGCGGCGGGGCTGCTGGCCGGGGCGGCGCAGGGCTGGTCCGGGACGGTGCTGGCGGTGTTCCAGCCGGCGGAGGAGACCGCTCAGGGCGCCCGGGCCATGATCGACGACGGCCTGTTCGAGCGCTTCCCCAGGCCGGAGGTCATCCTGGGCCAGCACGTGATGCCCGGCCCGGCCGGCCAGATCCGCGGCCGGCCGGGCACCACCCAGGCCGGCGCCGACAGCCTGCAGGTCCGTATGTTCGGCCGGGGCGCGCACGGCTCGATGCCCGAGTCGAGCGTGGACCCCGTGGTCATGGCGGCGGCGACGGTCATGCGCCTGCAGACCATCGTCTCCCGGGAGACGGCCGCCTCCCAGGCTGTGGTGGTCACCATCGGGGCCCTGCAGGCGGGGACCAAGGACAACGTCATCCCCGACGAGGCGGTGCTCGAGATCAACGTCCGCAGCTTCGACGAGAAGGTCAGGCGCCACACCCTCGAAGCCATCGAACGCATTGTCAACGCCGAGGCCCAGGCGTCGGGGGCGCCCAGGGCGCCGGAGATAACCACCACCGAGCACTACCCCCTGACGGCCAACGACGCCCGATGGACCGGCCGGACAGGCGCGGCCCTGCGGGCCCATTTCGGTGACGACCGCGTCGCGGAACTGGCCGCGCCGTATTCGGCCAGCGAGGACTTCGGATCGTTCGGCACCGAGTGGGGCGTGCCCTCGGTGTTCTGGTATGTCGGGGGGACCGACCCCGAGGCCTACCGCGCCGCTCTGGCGGCCGGGCGGGTGGCTCAGGACATTCCCACCAACCACAACCCCAGGTTCGCCCCCGTGTTGAGCCCCACCCTGGAGACGGGAGTCCAGGCCATGGTCGTCGCCGCCCTCGACGCGCTGGGCGCCTGACCGGCCCCGCTCGGATCTGTCGGATCGGCAGGGCTGGTCTCATTCTCCGCCTGTCTGGTCGACGCCGTCGAGCACCGCCTCGATGCGAACCCGACCGCGCATCGGCTCACGATCGCCACAACCAGTTCAGTGTGCTTCGACGGTGTAGTGGATGGTCTGGGCGACGATCCATCCGTCCTCGATGACGAACGAGTCGGCCCCGTCGCGCACCCGGCTGTGCTCGGCCTCGGAGGTCCACTCCAAGAACGCGAAGCGGCCCTCGACCAGCCGGTTGGTGTAGACGTAGGGGGCCCCGGGGAGCTCCTCGCCCAGCAGGCGGGCCAGGTGGCGGGCGCCGTCCCGGCCGTGGAACACGCCCCGGCGTTCCAGGATGACCGCGTCGGGGGCGACGTTGCGCTCGATGTCCTCGTCGAAGCGGTGCTCGCCGGCCAGGCGCAGGTGATCGTCGAACACCTCCGCCGGCGTTCGCAGTCGAAGGTCTTCACTCACCGGCGGCCAGCTTCCCGAGGACGGGGGTCCGGGCGTGCCGCGTGCCGCGGGTCGCCTTCCATGCCTCACAGGGGTCCGCCGGCCAGCCTCCCGGTGCCATCCCCGTGTCCCCGGCCTCCCTAAGGGTGCGACGGGGCCGGAGGGGCGCCGTCCACCTCGAAGGCGAGCTGATCCGGGTAGCACCACCACCAGTCCTCTCCCGGCTCGAAGGACCGGATCAGCGGGTGGTCGCGGTGCGCGTTCCAGTGGGCGGTGGCATGACGGTTGGGCGAGCTGTCACAGCAGCCCACGTGCCCGCAGGACATGCACAAGCGGAGATGAACCCAGCGATCTCCGCTCCGCAGGCAGTCCTCGCAGCCCTCGCTGGAGGGTGTCACATCGCGGACGGCGCCCAGATGGGTGCAGGTTTCGGCCATGTCGACCTCCGGTCCGACCATACCAATCGGCGACGGTCGGCTCCTCCCCGACGGACCGGTGGGCACAGCAACTCCCGACCTTGCGCCGCCCGGCCCTCCCACCGCCGACTGTCGGGTCCGGCTATTCGGGTGGGCCGGCCCAGTCGGAGTGGGAGTCCGAAGCGGGGAAGGACTCGATCTCCTGCTCGTCGACCGGATCGGCGGCTCCCTGGTCGGATTCGTTGCCCAGCCGACCGAGCCTGGATACGGTGAGGTCATCGAGATGGTGGACCACGAGGTCGGCTCGATCCAGCAAACCGGCGTCGGGCGGGAAGTCCCGGTTCGGGACGACGGCCACCCGCATACCGGCCGCGAGTGCGGCCTTGATCCCGTTGGACGAGTCCTCGATCGCCACGCAGTCACCGGATGGCGCCCCGAGCCGCCGGGATGCCTCCAGGTAGACATCGGGATGGGGCTTTCCCCTGGCCACCTCCTCCGACGACACGGTAACCCCGAAGGCGTCGGTAAGCCCGCTCAAGCCCAGAAACTCATCGATCACGGGTCGATTCGCCGAAGACGCCAACCCCAGCGGCCAACGACGCCCGATCCTGGCTACCGCTTCGGCAGCACCCGGGAGCAGGGGAAGGTCCTGGCGGTAACGGTCGAGCAGCGCATCCACCACCAGTTCGACGATCCGCTCCTCGCCGAGCTCGACGCCAAGCTGCTCCCGCAGGTACCTCGACCATTCCAGCGAGCTCATGCCCTGCATGTCAGAGGTTGCCTCTGGACGCCACCGGCCGCCGTGCTCGTCCGCGACCTGGCGGCGCGCCCGATCCCAGAGACGCTCAGAATCGAGCAGTACCCCGTCCAGGTCGAACACGACCGCTTCGATCACCCCTGCAGTATGGCGCGCCAGTCTCGACCGCCGATCGACCTGCACGGTGTCGTCGCGGCCGGTGAGCCGCTGGACCGGGCCCGCCCCCGGCGCGACCATGGGACCGGCCAGGGGAGGACGGACATGATGCACGCGAGGGGGCTCATCCTCCGGAACCGGACACCCGGTGATCGGCGATGACCGGGACCAGCCCCCTGCCAGCCGCGTTCCTGGGTCACGGCAACCCCATGAACGCCCTCGATCACAACCGCTACACCGACGCCTGGCGGGCCTTGGGAGAGCACGTCGGCCGCCCGGCCGGGATCCTGGCCATATCGGCGCACTGGTACACCAACGCCACGGCGGTCACCTCCATGGCCCGGCCGCGCACGATCCACGACTTCTACGGCTTTCCTGACGAGCTGTTCGCCGTCGACTACCCCGCGCCCGGCGACCCCGCGCTGGCCGGCAGGGTGGTGGGACTGCTCGAGCCGACATGGGTGGGTTCAGACGGCGACAGCTGGGGCATCGATCACGGCACCTGGTCGGTCCTGGTCCACGTCTTTCCCGACGCCGATGTCCCGGTGGTGCAGTTGTCGATCAACGCCACCAAGCCCTTCGACTACCACTTCGACCTGGGCCGCCGGCTGGCCCCCCTGCGCGATGAAGGGATCCTGATCCTGGGCAGCGGCAACGTGGTGCACAACCTGCGCCGGGTCGACTGGAGCCAGCCCGACGGGTCATACGACTGGGCCAGGCGCTTCGACGAGAAGGTCGCCGAGATCATGACCTCGGCCCCCGGTGACATCCTCTCGGTGGTCGACGACGGCGACTACGCGCTCGCCGTTCCGACGCCCGACCATTTCATCCCGCTGCTGTACATCGCCGGCCTGGCCGACGCCGCTCGACGGACCACCCGGATCCTCGTCGATGGCTACGCCATGGGCTCGCTGTCCATGACATCGTTCGCCCTCGGCTGCGAAGAGATCTCCACCGGCGGAACCGGGGAGGCGCCGCCGCTGCCGCACGTGCCCGCGGACGAGTCCAATCTGTGACCCCGGCCCGACGCGAAGAGGGAGACCCTGGAAAGGGCCTCCCGCCTGCAGTCCTACATGAAGTGGGCCGGGGCGGATTTGAACCACCGAAGCTTGCGCGGCAGATTTACAGTCTGCTCCCTTTGGCCACTCGGGCACCGACCCAGGAAGCGCCAAGGTTAGCCGAGAGCGACGGGAGATCCGCAACCGGGCCGCTTACCGTAGTGAGCATGGGAGCATCCCGGCGTTTCCGCCTGACGACGACCGTTGCGGTGGCCCTCGTGGCCGTCGTGGCGCTGGTCGCGTGGGCCAAGAGCGGTGGCTCCGGATCGGCCCCGACCCGGAGCGTGCAGGCCTCACCCTCGACCCGCTCCGCTCCCTCGACCAGCTCCACCACCGCCGACCCGCCCACCACGGTGGCGGCCACGGACCGGACCTACCCGGTGGCGGTCACCTACCTGACCCTGTCGGCGCACAACCTGGCCGGGGCGGCGGTGACCATCCCGACCACCGTCTGGTACCCGGGGGGATCGACCGGGCCGTTCCCGCTGGTGGTCTTCTCCCCCGGCTACCAGATCGACCCGGCGGCCTACGGGCCGCTCACCAGCGCATGGGCCGCCCACGGCTACGTGGTGGCCGAGCCGACCTACCCCGACACCGCCCCCGGCGCTCCCCAGATCGAGTACGACATGGTCAACCACCCGAGCGAGCTGGCCCAGGTGATCGACACCCTCACCGGCGGGAGCACCTCGGTGTCGCCGCTGATCGACCCGGAGGAGATAGGCCTGGCCGGCCAGTCCGACGGCGGGGACGTGAGCCTGGCCGCGGTGGCCAACCCGTGCTGCCTGATACCGCACATCAAGGCCGCGGTGATCCTGTCGGGGGCCGAGATCACCCTCTTCCACGGCACCTACTTCAGCACCGGCAACCCGCCGCTGCTGGCGGTGCAGGGTGACCAGGACACCATCAACCCGCCCGGGTGCAGCCAGCAGCTCTACGACGGGGCGGCCCCGCCCCGGTACTACCTGGACCTGCAAGGCGACACCAACCTGTCGGCCTACACCGAGGCCGGCCCCCAGCTCGACGCCGTGGAAAACGTTACAGTCGCCTTCCTCGACGGGTATCTGAGGGGGATGACCTCCCGCCTGGCCGACCTGTCCCAGCTCGGATCGGTACCGGGGGTGAGCAGCCTCACCACCCCCGCGGCCGTCGGTATCACCGGCTCCTGCCCGGGAGCCCCCTATGGTGGGTGACGGCCCGGTCACGGCCACATCTTCCTCACATGAAGGTGCGCCTAGCGTGAAGCCTGTGAAGCTCGAAAGCCCCAAGGGACCCGGCACGCTGCGCACCGCCCACCAGGAGCGGACCTGGAGCCGGCGGGCCGCCGACTGGGACCACTCGTCCATGCCCGGCCTGGAGAAGATCGCCGCCGCGGTGGTTCGCGAGGCCGGTTCGGTCGACGGCGCCGACGTGGTGGACCTGGGCTGCGGCAGCGGCCAGCTGGCCCTCGGCCTGGCCGAGTCGGCCCGGTCGGTGACCGCGGTGGACTTCAGCGCCCAGATGCTGGCCCTCCTCGACGAGCGGGCCAAGGCCGCCGGGCTGTCCAACGTGACCACCGTGCGCTCCACCCTGCAGGCCCTGGACCTGGCGGAGAACAGCGTCGATGTGATCGTCACCAACTACGCCCTGCACCACCTCCAGCACAAGGAGAAGGCCGCCCTGGTCGCCAAGGCGGCGAAGTGGCTGCGCCCGGGCGGGCGCCTGGTGATCGGCGACATGATGTTCGGTCTGGCCTCCGACTCGGAGAGTCGCCAGATCATCGCCCGCAAGGTCACCGACATCGCCCGCCGGGGCCCGGCCGGGCTGTGGCGCATCGCCAAGAACGGGTGGAAGATCCTGGTGGCCCGGGAGGAGTGCCCGGCCCCCATCGGGATGTGGCGCCAGATGCTGACCGACGCCGGCTTCACCGCCATCCGCTCGGAGCGCATCGTCGCCGAGGCCGCGGTGGTGGCCGCCCAGGCGCCGGGAGCCGCCGCCCAGCCTCGTTCCTGAGGTGGCGCGTAACGCTCAGACGGGACGGTCCCTAGACTCACCTTCTCGGTGACGGCAGACTCCGGGCGGAACCCCCAACTCCGCTTACAGATCCTCATCATCACGGTCGTGGTGCTGTTCGTGGCCCTCTTCGCCCGCCTGTGGTCGCTCCAGGTGATCAACGGGGTCCAAGCGCACCTGACCGCGGTGGACAACGGCACCCGCCTGCTCTACAACTCGGCCCCCCGGGGCCTGATCCTGGATCGCAAGGGGAACGTGCTGGTGGGCAACGTCTCCGAGCCGGTGATCGAGGTGGACAGCCAGAGCGCCTCCAACCATCCCGGCATGCTCGACCGCCTGTCGGCCCTGCTCGGCATGACCGTGCCCCAGCTGAAGGCGGCGATCAACAACCTGCGCTTCAGCCCCTACGCCCCCGTGCCGGTGATGCCCGACCCCTCGCCGGATCAGATCCTGCACATCCAGGAGTACCAGAGCAGCTTCCCCGGCGTGACCGTCAGCACCGAGACGGTGCGGACCTACAGCCCCGAGGGCAAGGCCGCGGCCAACATCGTCGGCTACGTGGGCCGGATCG
>JAKAXN010000241.1 GCA_021816565.1 Actinomycetes bacterium | reverse complement strand
GCGACGCCGCCCGCCTCGAGCTGGTGGCTCTGATGCAGGGCATAATCGACAGGCGCAGGGCCCGCGGCCGGGTGGCCCGGGAGGACCGGGACCTCCTGGACGTGCTGATCTCCCTCAAGACCGCGGACGGCGACGACCACTTCAGCGCCGACGAGATCACCGGCATCTTCATCTCCATGATGTTCGCCGGTCACCACACGAGCAGCGGCACTGCCTCCTGGGCCCTGATCGAGTTGCTGCGCCACCCCGACGTCCTAGCTGCGGTGGTGAGGGAGCTCGACGACCTGTATGCCGACGGCTCGGAGGTGTCGTTCCAGGCGCTGCGGTCCATACCCGTGCTCGAATCGGTGCTCAAGGAGACCCTGCGGCTGCACCCACCGCTTATCATCCTGATGAGACTGGTCCAGGAGGACTTCGAGCTGGCCGGGTACCGGATCCCGGCCGGGACCGTGCTGGCCGCCTCGCCCCGGGTCTCGAACCGCATCGGGGGGGACTTTCCCGACCCGGAGCGCTTCGACCCGGGCCGCTACATCGATCCCCGCCAGGAGGACCTGCAGAACCGCTGGACCTGGATCCCCTTCGGTGCCGGCAAGCACCGCTGCGTCGGCAACGCCTTCGCCATGATGCAGATGAAGGCGATCTTCTCCGTCATACTGCGCGACTTCGAGTTCGAGGCGGCGCAGCCGCTGGAGTCCTACCGGGACGACTACACCAAGATGGTGATCCAGCTCCAGCAACCGTGCCGGGTCCGGTACCGGCGCAGGCGGCGGTAGCGGCCGTGCGGGTGATCGCCGACACCAGCCTGTGCCAGGGGCACCAGCTCTGCCTGGGGGAGGCCCCCGACATCTTCGGCTTCGACCGGGGGGCCGACCACGTGGTGATCCTCATCGAGCGGCCCGACGAGGCGCGCCGGGCCGAGGTCACCGCCGCCGTCAGGTACTGCCCCGCCTTTGCCCTTTCCCTGGAGGAGGACTGATGACCGTGCCCGAACTGACCCGTCCCGAGATCGAGGCCTTCTGGGAATCCTGGCTGGCCGTCAACCGGGAGGCCGAGCGGACCGGGGACTGGAGGATCCTGGCCGACCACTACGCCCGCGACGCCACGTACGGGTGGATGTACACCCCCGACGAGCACTTCATGGCCGTCGGCCGGGAACAGATCCGGGAGTGGGCGGTAGGGCTGGAGATGGCCGGCCTGGAGGGCTGGCACTACGACTACCAGGCGACGGTCATCGACGAGCGCAGCGGCATGGTCGTCGGGTTCTGGAAGCAGAAGTCCGGAATCACCGACGAACGGACCGGCCACGAGTTCGAGATCGTCGGGATCGGGGGCTCCTGGTTCGGGGTCGAGCGTCAGGTATCGGGCCCCGACGCCGGCCAGGTCAAGTTCGCCTGGCAGCGGGACTGGTTCGATCTGGGGTCCACGGCCACCACCTTCCTGGCCATCGCGGCGTCGGGTAAGGCCCCCCAGGGCCTGCTGGACCGCATGAGCCTGCACGGTCCCTCCCAGCCCGGCCACTACCGCCTGGCGGACCTTCCCAGCACCGTCTGGCCGCCGCCGGTCGAGCGCGGTGACCGCAGCGCCCAGGAGCCGGCCAGGTGAATCTCCGGGTCCCCTCCAACCCGCCGGCGCAGCAACTCGTGGACGGGAAGCTGTGCGCCGCCCGCGACGGATCCAGCTATCCGGTACTCAATCCGGCCACCGGCCGGGAGATAGGCCGGGCGCCCGACAGCACCGCCGCCGACGTCGACTCGGCCATCGCCGCGGCCCGACGGGCCTTCGACGAGACCGACTGGTCGGTGAATCTCGAGGCCCGGATCACGGCCCTGCGCCAGCTGCACCAGGCGCTGGTCGACCACGGGGAGGAGATGCGGGCCCTGACCACCGCAGAGGCGGGTGCCCCGGTCCTCTTCACGGCCGGACCCCACTACGACACCCCGGTCGAGTCGTTGGGCTGGACCCTGGACCTGGCCCGGAGCTACCCGTGGCAGTCCGACCTGGGGGTCGGGGTCACCATGGGCATCCGGTCCCGCCGCAGCATCCGTCGCGAGGCGGTGGGGGTGGTGGCCGCCATAACCCCGTGGAACTTCCCCAACCAGATCAACCTGGCCAAGGTCGGCCCGGCGCTGGCCGCCGGAAACACCGTGGTGCTCAAGCCGGCCCCCGACACGCCGTGGCTCGCTGCTGAGCTGGGCCGGCTGGTGGCGGAACACACCGACATCCCGGCGGGGGTGTTCAACGTGGTGACCCCGGCTTCGAACCAAGTGGCCTCCCTCCTGACGACCGATCCCCGGGTGGACCTGGTGTCCTTCACCGGATCCACCATGACCGGCCGGTCCGTGGCGGCGGCCGCCGCGGACACCCTCAAGCGGGTCTTCCTGGAGCTGGGCGGCAAGTCCGCGGCGGTGGTCCTCGACGACGCGGACCTCTCGGCGGCGGTCGCCGGGTGCGCCTTCGCGGTATCGGTCCACGCCGGGCAGGGCTGCGCCCTGACCACCCGGCTGGTGGTCCCCCGCCGGCGCTACGACGAGGCCGTCGAGGTGGCGGCCGCAACCATGGCCGCCATCGGGGCCAGGGACCCGGCCGACCCCGGCACCGTCTGCGGACCGGTGATATCAGCTCGCCAGCGGGACCGGGTGAAGGGCTACCTCGACCTGGCCGTGGAGGAAGGTGGTCGCTTCGCCACCGGCGGGGGCCTGGCCGAGCAGGAGGGGGACCTGGCCGGCGGTTTCTGGATCGAGCCGACCGTCATCGCCGGCCTGGACAACTCGGCCCGGGTGGCCCGGGAGGAGATCTTCGGGCCGGTGCTGACGGTGATCCCCCACGACGGCGACGACGACGCGGTGCGCATAGCCAACGACTCCCCCTACGGGCTGTCGGGCTCGGTGGACTCGGGCGATCCGGAGCGGGCCTGGGCCGTGGCCGCCAGGATCCGTACCGGGACCGTCGGCGTCAACGGTGGCCTGTGGTTCGGGGCCGACGCCCCCTTCGGCGGGTACAAGCAGTCCGGCATCGGCCGGGAGATGGGAGTGGCCGGGTTCGAGGAGTACCTGGAGACCAAGACCGTGGCCGAGCCGGCCTGACCGGCGGATCCACCAGAGACCAGCGAGGGGGAGCGGACATGAGCAGGTTCACCGACAAGGTAGTGATCGTCACCGGGGCGGCCCAGGGCATAGGGGAGGCCTACGCCCGGGGCCTGGCTGCGGAGGGGGCCCGGGTGGTCGTGGCCGACATCAACGAGGAGGCCGGCTCCCGGGTCGCCGAGGACATCGGGGCGGAGGGGGGTGAGGCGTTCTTCGTGGCGGTGGACGTGGCGTCGCCGGCGTCGGCGCAGGCCCTGGCCGAGCGGGCCGTGACCCGCTACGGGGGCATAGACGGGCTCATCAACAACGCCGCCATCTACGGCTCCATGAAGTTCGACCTTCTCGTCACCGCCGACTGGGATTACTACAAGAGGTTCATGGACGTGAACCTGCACGGAGCCCTGGTGGTGACGCGGGCGGTCTACGGCGCGATGCGCGAGCGGGGGGGCGGGTCCATCGTCAACCAGTCGAGCACCGCCGCCTACCTCTACGCCGGGTTCTACGGGCTGGCCAAGGCGGGCATCAACTCCATGACCCAGCAGCTCGCCCACGAGCTCGGAGGCATGAACATCCGGGTCAATGCCATCGCGCCGGGGCCCATCGACACCGAGGCCACCCGGACACAGGCGGGTGGGGCGGCGCGCGACATCGTCGCCGGCCTGGCCATCAAGCGGCTGGGCCTACCCGACGACCTGGTGGGGGCGGCGATGTTCCTGCTCTCCGACGATTCCCGCTGGGTGACCGGCCAGATCCTGGCCGTCGACGGTGGCCAGACCTTCCGCCTCTGATGGCCGCCGTCGGTTTCGTGGGTCTGGGCAACATCGGCAGGCCGATGGCCCTGCGGCTGGCCGCTGACGGGGGCACCGAGCTGTGGGTCCACGACGTGGTGGCCGAGCCGGTGGCCGAGCTGGTCGGGGCGGGGGCCCGGGCGGCCGGGTCGGTGGGGGAGATGGCCGTGGCGGTCGAGGCGGTGTGCGTGATGGTCCGCGACGACGGCCAGGTGGCGGACGTGCTCGATCAGGTCCTGGCCGTGGCGCCCCGCCGCCCGGAGGGCCGTCCGCTGACCGTCGTGATCCACTCGACGGTCGCCCCGGAGACGCCGGCCGCGCTGGCCGCGGCGGCGCAGCCCCACGGGGTCCGGGTGGTGGACGCACCGGTATCCGGTGGGGCCATGGGGGCGGCCAGCGGGCAGCTGGCCATCCTGGTCGGAGGCTCCGACGAGGCATTCGAAGCGGTCCATCCGGTCCTCGCTCTCATGGGGTCGCAGGTGGTCCACGCCGGGCCGGTCGGAGCGGGGACCCGCTTCAAGCTGGCCCGCAACCTGCTCCACTTCGTCAGCTTCACGGCCGTCACCGAGGCGCAGCGGCTGGCCGAGGCCGCCGGGCTGGACCTGGTGGAGCTGGGCCGGGTGGTCAGGCACACCGACGCCATCACCGGCGGGCCGGGGGCCATCATGCACCGCCCGACCGCCGGCCCCATCCCGGAAGGTGACTTCTGGTTCGACGTCTTCTCCCATGTCAGATCCCTCGGGGAGAAGGATCTGGGCCACGCCATCGAGCTGGCCGACCAGCTGGGCGTCGAGGTGCCCCTGGCCAGGCTGGCTCTCAGCGGCCTGGGCCCGGGTCTGGGACTACCCGGAAAGGAGAGCCGGTGACCGATCCGGCGAAGTTCGCCGACCTGCCGGAGCAGAGACGCAGGGGCCTGCTCAAGATGGAGCAGGTGTACGGCTTCGACATGACCGACGGTGAGGGCGACTTCTTCCGCTATACAGCGGACCATCTCTTCGCCGACATCTGGGACCGGCCCGGGCTGTCCGACCGGGACCGGCGGCTGCTGCTGATCGGCCTCCTGGCCGGGCAGGGCGCCGCCGACGTGCTCGGTATCCAGATCCCGGCGGCCCACGCCAACGGCGAGCTAGGCGACGAAGCCCTCCGGGAGATCGTCGTCTTCCTCAGCCACTACGCCGGATGGCCCAACGGGGCCCGTATCAACTCCATCGTCGAAGAGACCATCGCCAGGGCCCGGCGCCGGCGGGCCGCCGCCGAGGGCGGCAGCAGACAGGAAGGGCCGAGCACATGACAGCCACACCGACGAGAAGCCTGCCTCTGACCTCGGGGGCCTTCTGGGGCGGCGACCCGCTCGAGGGCCTGGCCTGGGCCCGGCGCCACGACCCGGTCCACTGGGACGAGGCCGGCCGGGTGTGGGGCGTCACCCGCTACGACGACATCAAGGAGGTCTCCAAGCAGCCCGCCCTGTACTCCAACGCCCAGGGCATCCGGCCCGACACCGGCCCGACCCCCATGCTCATAGACCTGGACGACCCGGCCCACTGGAAGCGGCGGAAGCTGGTCAACCGGGCGTTCACCCCGGCCCAGGTCCGCACCCGGGCGGCCAGGATCGAGGGCATCGCCGACCGGCTGATCGACCGGGTGTGCGAGAAGGGGGAGTGCGATTTCGTCTGGGACATGGCGGCCTGGCTGCCGCTCATCGTCATCGGGGAGTCCCTGGGTGTGGACGAGGCGGACCACCAGACGCTCCTCGACTGGTCGGATGCCCTGCTCAGCGGCCTCGACGGCGGGGCGGGTTCGATCGAGCGGATGACCGAGGTGTTCCTCGAGTACGAGGCGTACGCCCGGAGGGTCATCGCCGCCCGGCGCGAGACCGCCTCCGACGACCTTATGAGCGTGCTCGTCAACGCCGAGGTGGACGGGGACCGACTGAGCGATGACGAGCTCATATTCGACTCGCTGCTCATCCTCATCGGCGGCGACGAGACGACCCGTCATGTCATCACGGGGGGCGTCCACCAGCTTCTCCTCGAGCGCGACCGGTGGGAGCAGCTCCGGGCGGACCGGGGCCTCGTCCCCGGAGCGGTGGAGGAGATGCTGCGCTGGGTCAGCCCGATCAAGAACATGGCCCGGACCGCCACCGCCGACACCGAACTCGGCGGCAAGCGGATCAGGGCGGGGGAGAAGCTGCTGCTGCTCTACCCTTCCGCCAACCGCGACGAGCAGCACTTCAGCGACCCCGACACCTTCGACATGCGCCGGGACCCCAACGACCACCTGGCGTTCGGCTTCGGCTCCCACTTCTGCCTGGGCAACAGCCTGGCCCGGCTGGAGATCTCCACCATCCTGGACCGCCTGCTCACACGGCTGCCGGACCTGGCCCTGGTGTCGTCGGAGGAGCCGCCGCGGCGCCCGGCCAACTTCGTCAGCGGTTACGAGTCCATGCCCGTCACGTTCACCCCGGTGCGGCCCTCCTAGGGCAGCGGTTCACTGGAGGTCCCTCCGGGCGTAGGCGAACAGGCCGAGCCCGGCGGCGGCCACGGCTATGGCGGCCATTACGGCTATGGCGGCTCCGGCCGCCGATTCCACCGGAACCAGTGACAGGTGGTGGTAAGGGGACAGGTCGACCACCCAGGTCGGCCACGACAGGGCCGGTCCCATGAGCTCGACCAGGTACAGGCCGACAGCCAGCACGCCGACCACGCCGACCGTCCACGAGGGACGTACCCCGTGGAAGAGGAGCGCCACCCCGAGGAACATCACCGGCACGACCAGCACGTTGGCCGCCGAGGAGAAGGAATCCCCGGCGGAGATCCCGGCGTCGGAGAACACCGAGCCGATCCAGGTGCCGAAGGCGAGCACGACGGTCAGGGCGGCCAGGCCGGCCGCCGTGGTAACCGTCGTGGATCCGGCCCACCCGGTGCGGGTGACCCGGTTGGAGTACGGCAGGTCCAGGCGGTTGCTGATCTCGTCGTCGTAGTCGGTGTGCACGCAGGAGATGGCGTAGCCGGCCAGCACCACGGCGTAGAACACGTTCATGACGG
>JAKAXN010000240.1 GCA_021816565.1 Actinomycetes bacterium | reverse complement strand
GAATCGCGCACGGTATGAGCCTACGACGCCCCGCTCGCGATACTGGACGGCGCCATGGCTCCCCCCGCCCGATCCTCCTCGTCCGCTCCCACCCCGCCGTCCCCGCCGGGGCCGGCCCAGTCGTCCCAGGCCCGGTCCCAGCCGGCCCGATCCCGCTCCCGGCGGCCCGTCGACCTGCTGGAGGCCGCCCGCGCCGGGGACCGGGCCGCGGTCGGCCGGCTGCTGTCCCTGGTGGAACGGGGCGGCGCCGACGCCCGCGAGGTCGGTCGCATCTGCTTCGCCGCCGGCCAGGCCGACCACGTGATCGGCATCACCGGGGCCCCCGGCGCCGGCAAGTCCACCCTGACGGACCGCCTCATCGGGGCGGCCCGGGCCGGCGGATCGCCGGTAGGGGTGCTGGCGGTGGATCCCAGCTCCCCCTACTCCGGCGGGGCCATCCTGGGTGACCGCATCCGCATGCAGGGCCATGCCCTCGACGAGGGGGTCTTCGTCCGGTCGATGGCCACCCGGGGTCACCTCGGCGGGCTGGCCCTGGCCGCCCCGGAGGCCATCCGGGTGCTGGCCGCCACGGGCCGGCCGCTGGTGCTGGTGGAGACGGTCGGCGTGGGTCAGGTGGAGGTGGAGATAGCCGGTGCCGCCGACACCACCGTCGTGGTGGTCAACCCGGGTTGGGGGGACGCGGTCCAGGCCGCCAAGGCCGGGCTGCTGGAGGTCGCCGACGTGTTCGCGGTCAACAAGGCCGACCGCCCGGGCGCCGACGAGGCCCGCCGGGACCTCGAGTCCATGCTGGACATGAGCATGGGGATGGGGGAGTGGCGACCCCCGGTCGTCATGACGTCGGCCGCGACCGGCGACGGCGTGGACGGGCTCTGGTCGGCCATCGGAGAGCACCGGTCGTACCTCGCGACGAGCGGGGAACTGGAGCGCCGGCGGTCCCGCCGGCTGCTCGACGAGCTGCGCCGGGTGATGATCTCCAGCATCGAGCGCGATGTCCGTTCGGCCGAGGCGGGCGAGACCTACGACCGGGTCACCGGGGCCCTCCTGCGTCGGGAGCTCGACCCCTACGACGCCGCCGCCGAGCTCCTCTCCGCCGGCTGACCCCCGGTCCGGCCCCGCCGACTCGGATCCGGCCCCCGCCGCCGCCGGCTCCGCCGCTCCGGAACTGTTCACAGAAGTCCGGACCCGCCGCTCGCTGAACAGTTCCCGGGGCCCACCGGCCAGGTCGGCGACGGGGCAGTCAGGCCCAGACGATGCAGCCGAGCTCGACCGGCTGCACCAGATCGGCGTGGGACGGCACCACCCGCAGCGTGTAGCCGTGGCGCCCGGAGCGGTCGCAGGTGAAGCGCCCGCTGTAGCGCACCACGCCCCCGGCCCCGCCGGCGCCCCCGCCCCCGCGGCGGTCCTGCTCGAGCCGCACGACCGTCGGGTCGGTCAGCTCGTCGCCACCGGCGACCGGCCCGTGGAGCAGCTCGACCGCCACGTCGGCCGGGCTCAGGGAACCGAGATCCACCGAGACGGACACCTCCCGGAAGTCCCCCAGGTCCACCATCCCGGTGCCCTCGTCGGCGTCCACCTCCATCACCTTCACCTCCGGCCACGCCGCCGCCACCCGCTGCTTCCATGCCGACAGGGCGCGGGATCGGGAGAAATCGTCGGCGGCCAGGGAGTCGGCCTGGGCGGCCGTCGGCTCGTACATCTCCCGCACGTAGTCGCGTACCATCCGCGACGCCATGACCTTCGGTCCGAGCGACCGGATGGACGCTTTCACCCTGGTCACCCAGCCCCGCGGGTATCGGCCGCCGCTGCGGTCGTAGTAGAGCGGCACGATCTGGCGCTCCAGGATCTCGAAGAGGCTGTTGGCCTCCACCTCGTCGCGGTGGCCCACGTCGGAGACACCCTCCGCCGACGAGATGGCCCAGCCGTTCTGGCCGTCGAACATCTCGTCCCACCAGCCGTCGAGGATCGAGCAGTTCAGGGCCCCGTTGAGGGCGGCCTTCTCGCCGCTGGTGCCGCTGGCCTCCATCGGCCGGCGGGGGGTGTTCAGCCACACGTCGCTGCCCTGGTAGAGCATGCGGGCCACGGAGATGTCGTAGTCCTCGACGAAGGCGAACCGATGCCTCACCGCCGGGTCCCTCGAGAAGCGCACGATCTGGGCGATCATGTCCTTGCCCAGGTCGTCGGCCGGGTGGGCCTTGCCGGCGAAGACGAACTGCACCGGGTGCTGATCGTCAAGCAGGAGAGCCCGCAACCGCTCCGGCTGGGACAGCAGGAGGGTGGCCCTCTTGTAGGTGGCGAACCGCCGGGAGAAGCCGATTATCAGGTAGCGGGGGTCGAGTACGTCGTCCACCCAGGCCATGTCGGTGACCGGGACGTCGCGATCGCGGAGGGACCGGCGGAGCCGCTCCCGCACGAAGTTCACCAGCGCCTCGCGGCCCTGTTCCCGGGCCCGCCACAGTTCGTCGTCGCGGGCGTCCTCGATGCGGGCCCACTCGTCCGGTCCGGCGTCGTCCCAGGCGGGCGAGACGTACTTGGAGTAGAGGTCGTCCATCTGCGACGACACCCAGGTGCGGCCGTGGACCCCGTTGGTGATGGAGGTTATCGGTACCTCGGGGGTCGGCACCGGCGGCCACAGACCCTGGAACATCTCCCGGCTGGTCTGGCCGTGCAGCTTGGCCACGCCGTTGGACCGGCCGGCCAGGCGCAGCCCCATGACCGCCATGTTGAACGGGTCCTCGGGGCTCTCCCCCGGGAAGTGGCCGAGGGCCATGAGCGTGTCCATGGATATGCCGCACTGCTCGGCCCAGCCCGAGAAGTAGCGCTCCATCAGTTCCCGGGGGAACCGGTCGATGCCGGCCGGCACCGGGGTGTGGGTGGTGAACACGGTCCCGGCGCGCACCGCCTCGATGGCCTCCTCCCACGACAGGCCCCCGGTGGTGATGAGCTTGCGGATCCGCTCGAGCCCGAGGAACCCGGCGTGTCCCTCGTTGGTGTGGAACACCTGGCTCTCCACGCCCAGGGTCTCGAGGGCCCGCACCCCGCCCATGCCGAGAAGGATCTCCTGGCGGATCCGGTGCTCGGACCCGCCGCCGTACAGCCGGTCGGTGACCGAGCGCAGGTCCGAGTCGTTGGGCTCGACGTCGGCGTCGAGCAGGTAGAGCCTGACCCGCCCGACCTGGGCCAGCCAGACCTGCGCTTCCAGGGACGCGCCGGCCAGGTCCACCGCGATGCGTGTGCCGTCGACCAGGTCCAGGGCCATCGAGTGCGGATCGAGGATCGGGTAGCGCTCCTCCTGCCATCCCTCGGAGTCGAGGTGCTGGCGGAAGTACCCCATCCGGTACATGAGGCCGACCCCGACCAGGGGCACCCCGAGGCTGCTCGAGGCCTTGAGGTGGTCGCCCGCCAGCACCCCGAGACCGCCCGAGTACTGGGGCAGGGCCTCGGCGATGCCGAACTCCGGCGAGAAGTACGCCACGCTCCGCAGGGACCCCCCGCCGGTGCTCTGGAACCACCGGGGGCCCTCCAGGTAGCGGCGCAGCTCCGCGTGCAGCTCGGCGAGGAAACCCATGAACGCCGGGTCGGCGGTCAGCTGATCGAGGCGGTCCCGCCCCACCAGGCTGAGCAGCCTCACCGGGTCGTGGAAGGTCAGCTCCCAGATCTGGGGATCGACCCAGCGGAATAGGTCCCGGCTCTGCTTGTCCCAGGACCACCGCAGGTTGAACGCCAACTCCTGGAGGGGAGCGAGGGCCTCCGGCAGGCGGGCCCGGACGGTGAAGCTGCGGAGCGCTCTCATAGCGGCAAAACCTACCCGAGCCCCGGGGTCGCGCTGACCCCGGGCAGCCGGCGGGATTCTGCCTCTCGCGCTGGGGGTAGCGTGAGTGGTGTGACCGGACGCCTCGTGATCGAGGACATCAGGCCTCGGACCCCAGGATGCGCCAGCTCATCCGCCAAGGCGGTCGTGGGCGAACAAGTGACAGTGACCGCGGTGATGTTCCGCGACGGGCACGACCCGATCGCCGGCCGGGCCCTGCTCTACGCCGATGGCTCCTCCGAACCGGTGTCATCAGCCCCCCTGGAACCGCTCGGCAACGACGAGTGGGAGGCTGTCCTGGTGCCGGACCGCCTCGGTCGCCACCGGATAGAGGTGCAGGGTTGGACCGTCCGCTTCGGCATGAGCGGTCCCACCCTCGACGTGGACACCGCCCTGGACCTGACCACCTCGGAGCCGGTCAACCTGTGGGTCGACCGGGAGCGGGCCCTGTTCGGGGCCTGGTACGAGCTCTTCCCCCGGTCGTTCGGAGGCTTCAAGGGGGTGGTCGAACGGGTGCCCGAGTTGGCCGCCATGGGCTTCGACATCCTCTACCTGCCGCCGATCCATCCGATCGGTCACACGTTCCGCAAGGGACCCAACAACACCCTGGAGGCCGGCCCCGACGACCCGGGCAGCCCTTGGGCCATCGGCAGCGAGGAGGGCGGCCACACGTCCATACACCCCGAGCTGGGGACGGAGGACGACCTGACCGCCCTGATCGCCGAACTGCGGGCCAACGGCATGGAGTTGGCCCTGGACTACGCCCTGCAGTGCTCCCCGGACCATCCGTGGGTCCGGGAGCACCCGGAATGGTTCCACCACCGGCCCGACGGCACCATCGCCTGCGCCGAGAACCCTCCGAAGATCTACCAGGACATCTACCCCCTCAATTTCTGGCCCGAGAGCGAGAGCGACCGCCGGGCCATGTGGCAGGCCTGCAAGGACATCCTCGACCACTGGATCTCGTTCGGGGTGCGCATCTTCCGGGTCGACAACCCCCACACCAAGCCGGTGGCCTTCTGGGAGTGGGTCATCGACCAGGTCCACTCCGAGCACCCCGACGTCATATTCCTGGCCGAGGCGTTCACCCGCCCGCACGTGATGGCCAAGCTGGCCGAGGTCGGGTTCACCCAGAGCTACACGTACTTCACCTGGCGCACCGAGCAGCACGGCCCCGACGGCATCTGGGCCTACATGGAGGAGCTGGCGCAGGGACCCAAGGCGGACTACATGCGGCCCAACTTCTGGCCGAACACGCCGGACATCCTGTCGGGCCCGCTGCGCAACGGGCCGCCGAGCGCCTTCGCCGTGCGGTTGGTGCTGGCCGCCACCCTGAGCCCGAGCTACGGGGTGTACAGCGGCTACGAGCTGTACGAGAACCAGCCGGCCTCGCCGGCCAACGAGGAGTACCTCGACTCCGAGAAGTACGAGATCCGCCACCGGGACTACGACCAGCCGGGCAACCTGTCACCTCTGATGTCAGCGCTCAACCGCATCCGCCGCTACCACCCGGCGTTCGCCCGGTTGCGCTCCCTGCGGATGTGCCCGACCACCAACCCCCAGATCGTCGCCTACACCAAGACGAGCGATGACGGCCGGGACCGGGTGCTGACGGTGGTCAACCTGGACCCCTGGAACGCCCAGGACGCCACGGTCGAACTGGACCTGGCGGAGCTGGGGCTCCCGCTGTACGACCCGTACCTGGTCTTCGACGAGCTGTCGCACGAGACGTACTCCTGGACCGGCCCCCGTCCCTACGTGCGGTTGGACCCGGTGCAGCGCGTCGCCCACATCTTCTCCCTCAACCTCAGCGCGGAAGCCCGATGACACCCGAGAAGAACTGGTTCCAGACCAGTGTCTTCTACGAGGTCCTGGTCCGGGGCTTCTACGACGGCAACGGCGACGGCACCGGCGACCTGGCCGGTCTCACGTCCAAGCTGGACTACCTGCAGTGGCTCGGGGTGGACTGCCTGTGGCTCCTGCCGTTCTACCAGTCACCTCTCCGTGACGGTGGATATGACATAAGCGACTTCTGGACGATCCTGCCGGAGTACGGGGACCTGGCCGACGCCGTGGAGCTGATCGAGGAGTCTCACAAGCGGGGGATCCGCATCATCGCCGACCTGGTGATGAACCACACCTCCGACCAGCACCCGTGGTTCCAGGAGTCCCGCCTCGACCGCACCAACGCCAAGGCCGACTGGTACGTGTGGAACGACGACGACCACCTCTACGACGAGGCCCGGATCATCTTCGTCGACACCGAGAAGTCCAACTGGACCTACGACCCGCAGCGGGGCCAGTACTACTGGCACCGGTTCTTCTCCCACCAGCCCGACCTCAACTACGACAACCCTGAGGTGGCGGAGACGATGATCGACGTCTGCCGCTACTGGCTGGACATCGGCCTGGACGGGTTCCGTCTCGACGCCGTGCCCTACCTGTTCGAGCGGGAAGGGACCAACTGCGAGAACCTGCCGGAGACCCACGAGTACCTGAAGCGGCTCCGCAAGGAGGTCGACTCGCTCTACCCCGGCCGGGTCCTCCTGGCCGAGGCCAACCAGTGGCCGGAGGACGTCGTCCAGTACTTCGGCGACGACGACGAGTGCCAGATGTGCTTCCACTTCCCGGTGATGCCGCGGATGTTCATGGCGGTGCGGCGCGAGCAGCGCTATCCGATCACCGAGATCCTGGCCCGCACGCCGGAGATCCCCCCCGGTTGCCAGTGGGGCATCTTCCTGCGCAACCACGACGAGCTCACCCTCGAGATGGTCACCGACGAAGAGCGGGACTACATGTGGGCCGAGTACGCCAAGGACCCGCGCATGAAGCGCAATATCGGCATCGGCCGGCGGCTGGCTCCGCTCGTGGACAACGACCGGAGGGTCGCCGAGCTGCTGCACGCCCTGCTCTTCTCGTTCCCGGGGTCGCCCATCCTGTACTACGGCGACGAGATCGCCATGGGCGACAACATCTACCTCGGCGACCGCGACGGGGTGCGCACCCCGATGCAGTGGGCCCCGGACCGCAACGCCGGCTTCAGCGCCGCCGACTTCGCCCAGCTGTACCTGCCGCCGCTGATGGACCCCGTCTACGGCTACCAGGCGGTCAACGTCGAGGCCCAGATGCG
>JAKAXN010000239.1 GCA_021816565.1 Actinomycetes bacterium | reverse complement strand
CGCCGATGTCGCGCAGGCGCAGCTGGCGGGCTATCTCCTCGGCCGCCTCCAGGTTGTTGCGGAAGACGGTCTCCTCCAGGTTGGAGGTGCCGACGTTCTTGCCGGTGTTCACGTCGATGACGGTGAGGGCCTCGGTCCGCTCGATTATGAGCGAGCCGCCCGAGGGGAGCCACACCTTGCGGTCCAGAGCCTTGTGGATCTGCTCGTGCACGTGGTAGCGCTCGAACACCGGCAGCGGATCGTCGGAGTCACCTGCCCACTCGACGCGGTCGGCCAGCTCCGGGTTGATGCTGGCGACGTAGTCGCGCACCTCCTCGTAGAGGGCCCGGTCGTCGATCACGACGCCCCGGTAGTTGCGGTTGAACTCCTCCCGGATGACCCGGACCGCCATGTCGGGCTCGCGGTACAGCAGGGCCGGTGCCCGGGTGGTCCTGGCCATCTGGTCGATGCGCTCCCACTGCTGGGACAGGCGGGCCACGTCCCGGCGCAGCTCGTCTGCGGTGGCCCCCTCGGCGGCGGTGCGCACGATCAGGCCGTGCCCAGCCGGGCGGACCTCGTCGAGGATGCGCCGCAGGCGCTTGCGCTCGTCGTCGGCCAGCCGCTTCGAGATGCCGTAGGTGTCGCTGTTGGGGATCAGCACCACGAACCGCCCCGGAAGCGACACCTCCTGCGTGAGCCGGGCGCCCTTGGTCCCGATGGGGTTCTTGGTCACCTGGCACAGCACCGTCTGGCCGGTGCGCAGCAGCTGCTCGATGCGGGCGTCGCGCGCCACGCCGGCCAGCTTGCCGCGGGTCGGCTTGGAGTCGGAGGCCCCGTTGGGGGTCTCGAGGTCGTCCTTGTCGTAGCGGACGTCGCCGCGGTAGAGGACCGCGTTCTTGGGGGTGCCGATGTCGATGAACGCCGCTTCCATCCCGGGCAGGACGTTCTGGACCCGGCCGAGGTAGATGTTGCCGTCTATCTGGTTGGCGTCGTCGGAGGGGCGCGAGACGTAGTGCTCGATCAGGGACCGGCCTTCCAGCACGGCGATCTGGGTCACGCCGGGCCGGGAGTGCACCACCATCATGTACCGCCCGACCGGCCGCCCCTTACGTTCGCGACCGCGGCGCTTCTCCAGGGTCTCCTCGTCCAGCTCGACCGGCTCGTCGACCAGCACGGCCTCGACCGGACGCTTCTCGGGGGCGCCGGCGGCGGAGCGGCTGCGGCCGCCACGGCGGCGGCGCTTCTTCTCGCCCGCGGCGCCCTCGGACGCCTTGGCCGGCCGGCGGTCGGAGCCGTCGCCGCCCGAGCGCGAGCCGGCCGGCGGCCGGGCCGGCGTGGGGGCCGGGCGGCTGTCGCCGATCTTCGGCCGCGGGGGCAGGGCCGCTGGCCCGGGGGAAGGGGGCGCCGGGACCTGGTCCCCGGCGGCGGCACGGCCCTGGGCGCCCGGGCCCCCGGCGGAGGAGCCCGAGGTCGCGGCGGCAGGTGCGGCCGGGCCGGGCGTGGCCGTGGGGGCCGGGCCTCCGGGGGTGGCCGGAGCGGCGGCGGTGAGGCCGGCGGCGGGCGGATTGGCGCCGGGGCTGTCAGCGGCCGCGGGGGCCGGTCCGCCCCCACCGGCCGCCGGACCGGGGCGCCCCGCCTCCGGGGTGGAGGCCGGCAGGCGGGCGTCGGGGCTCTCACCGGAGCCCTCGGGGGTGGAGCCGGCAGGCCGGTTGCGGTTGCGCCCGCCACGCGAGCCGCGGCGGCGGCGCTTCTTCGGGGATCCCTCGCCGGAGGCCCCGGCCTCGCCGGGATCATCCTTGGACGGCGGCTGTGACCGCTCCGCCTGCGCCGGTTCGCCGTTCGCCCCGGAGGGGCCGGGGCCCTCCGCCGGGGGGCGGCCGTTACCGGCCGGGCCGGTCAGCCCGCCGTCGGGGCCGGTCAGGCTGCTGTCCGGGCCGGTCCTCCCGCCGGGGGGAGCGCCGTCATATGGTCGCCCTTGAGCCCCGGACGGGGAGCTCGTGGTCCCGCCGGGCATTGCCTCGTCCGACATTGAGTAGGTCCCTTCTCATGACGCACGCCCCAGGGCGTGCGGCGCCTGCGTCGCGTCGCTGGGTCGGGCCTCCGCCATGAGAGGCTCGCAGCGCGCGCCGTCGCGCAGAATCCATTGGTGCGTCCGCCGGACGTGGCGCTCCTCCAGGTCTGGAGCCAGAGCGTTCAGCACGTCGGCGGGCCGGACGGAGCGCGGCACGGTGGCCAGATCGGCCTCGAGCCATATCTCCCCCGATCCGTCCATGCGGTCGACCCCGGCGGGGTCGACCAGTTGGAGTTCCCGTATACCGGGCCGGATGTCCTCGCTGACCGGGGCACCCTTGCGGGTGCGGGTCACCACCAGCTCGGGAGCGGCCAGGGCGGCAGCCACCCAGTCGGCGATCTCGGCGGCGGCTATGGGGCCGCGGCCGTCGGCCGGCACCACCTGCCAGCGCCACGAGGAGGAAACCACGTCCTCCTGCAGCGACGGTGTACCCGGCTGGAGGACGGCCACCGCGGTGGCATCCACGCCGACCGGCAGAGCGCCCGACAACCGGGAGGTGAGGGTGGACAGATCCACAGCGGCGAGGTCGCTGACCTCGACGTCGAGGAACTCGGCCACGGACTCGTGGCCGGTGGGCAGGGCCAGCCCGAAGCTGACCTTGGGACGGGGTGAGAAGCCTTCGCTGTAGGCCAGCGGCAGCTGCACCCTCCGGAAGGCCCGCTCCCACATGCGGGCCACGTCCCTGTGACTGGTCCAGCGGATCTTGCCCAGCTTGGAGAAACGCAGCCGCAGGCGGGCTCTCGAGCCGGCTTCTGGCGCCGCGTGGCGATCCGGCGCGGTCACGACCTCGACCCGGCCGGGGACCGGGGGCTGAGGAACACCGGCACCTCGCCTCCCGTGCTCAGGTCCTGTCCGGTCCCCTGGCTCCCGCCGGCGGGAGGCACGTTGGACGCCACCACGTGCTCGAGGCCGTAGCCGGTGCAGGCCCCGCAGTCGTAGCACGGGGTCCACCGGCAGTCCGGGGTACCGGAGGCGGCCAGGGCGTCCTCCCACTCCTGCCACAGGAAATCCTCGTGCAGGCCGGCGGAGATGTGGGCCCACGGCAGGATCTCCGAGCGGTCCCGGTGCCGGTGCACGTACCAGTCGACCGACAGCCCGTGGGCGGCCATGGCCTCGGTCCACAGGTCCAGCGAGAAGTGCTCGGACCACTCCTGGAAGACCCCGCCCCGGCGCCACACGTCCTCGATGACCCGACCGATCCGACGGTCGCCCCGGCTGGAGATGCCCTCGGCGAGGGAGGCCCGGGGGTCGTGCCAGCGCAGCTGCACCCCCCGGTCCCGCTTCAGCGAGTCGCGCAGGATCGACACCCGGTGGTTGAGCATCTCGAAGGTGTTCTGGCCGAACCACTGGAACGGAGTCTGCGGCTTGGGCACGAACCCGCCCACCGAGGCGGTGACCGACGCCCCCCGCTGGTGGGTCCGGCCGATGGCCACGCAATTGCGGGCCAACTCGGCGATGCCGAGGGTGTCGTCATCGGTCTCGGTCGGCAGACCGGTGAGGAAATACAGCTTGACCCGCCGCCAGCCCTGGGAGAAGGCCGACTCCACCGCCCCGTAGAGGTCCTCCTCGCGGATGAGCTTGTTGATCACCTGGCGCATGCGCCAGGAACCGGCCTCGGGAGCGAACGTGAGCCCGGTGCGGCGGACCTTCTGGATCTGGCTGGCGACCCCGACGGTGAACGCGTCGACCCGCAGGCTGGGCAGGCTGACCGACACCTGCCCGCGGCACGCCGGGTCGTCGATGATGCCCTTGACCGTGGCGTCTATGCCGGAGAAGTCGGCGCTCGACAGCGAAGTCAGGGCGACCTCGTCGTAGCCGGTCCGGGCCAGGCCATCCGAGGCCATCTGCAGCACCTGTGAGGTCGGCCGCTCCCGCACCGGACGGGTGATCATCCCGGCCTGGCAGAACCGGCACCCCCGGGTGCAGCCCCGGAAGATCTCCACGTTGAGCCGGTCGTGGACGACCTCGGTCATGGGGACCAGCTGTTTGCGGGGGTAGGGCCACGCCCCCAGGTCGGCGATGGTGCGCTTCTCCACCCGCTCCGGCACCTCCGGGTAGCGGGGGGTGACGGCCACGATGTCGGGCCCGTCGTATTCGACCTCGTAGCAGGACGGCACGTAGACGCCCGGCACGCTGGCCAGATCCCTCAGCAGCCGCTCCCGGGATCCGGGGGTGCGCCCTGCCGCCTTCCACTCCCGCACGGCGTCGGTGATCTCGCCCACGACCTCCTCCCCGTCGCCGATGACGAACAGGTCGACGAAGTCGGCCACCGGCTCGGGGTTGAAGGTGCAGTGGCCGCCGGCCACGATCAGCGGGTGCTCGGGACCCCGATCCGCGGCGCGGACGGGGACGCCGGCCAGATCCACGCAGTTGAGCAGGTTCGTGTAGACCAGCTCGGCCGACAGGTTGAACGCGATCAGATCGAACTCTCCGGCCGGCTCGTGGCTGTCGACGGAGAACAGCGGGATCGACCGCCGGCGCATCTCCTGCTCCATGTCGGTCCACGGGGCGTAGGAGCGCTCGGCCCGGGCGTCGCCACGCTCGTTGAGGATCTCGTAGAGGATCTGCAGCCCCTGGTTGGGCAGCCCGACCTCGTAGGCATCGGGGTACATGAGCAGCCATGACACCCGTCCGGCGAGCGTCCCCGGGGCCACCGCGCCGTCCTCACAACCGATGTAGCGCGCCGGCTTGGACACGCGAGGCAGAACGGGTTCGATACGGGGCCAGAGGGACGTCATGTCCCTTGCCAGTCTAGACCGCCCGGGCCCGGCCCCTGGCCCGGGCCTGCCGACCGACGGGCCGGGCGGTCGGTGCCGTCCGGGCGGGCGGACCTAGCTGAACCGGCGCATCCGGACGCTCTGGACCAGGCCCAGGCCGGCGAAGACGGCGATGACGTCGGAGCCGCCGTAGCTCATCAGCGGCAGGGGGATGCCGGCCACCGGCATGATGCCCACGGCCATGCCGATGTTCTCGAAGACCTGGAAGGTGATCATGGCCAGCACGCCGACGCACACCAGGGTGCCGAAGGTGTCGCGGGCCAGGGTGGCCGTTCGCCACGTGCGCCAGATGACCAGCAGGAACAGCAGGAGCAGAGCCACCGACCCGATGAGGCCGAGCTGCTCACCTACCGCGGTGAAGATGAAGTCGGTGCGCTGCTCGGGCACGTAGGACAGGTTGGTCTGGGTGCCCTTGCCCAGGCCCTGACCGGTGATGCCCCCGTTGCTCACCGCGATCTTCGATTCCGCCACGTTGTACTCGGTGGCCCCGGCCTGGGTCCGCAGCAGGGCCACGTTGGGCTGGTTCGGGGCATTGACGAAGGAGGTGAGGCGGGCCTGCTGGTAGCTCTTCAGTATCCCGAAGTGCACCACCCCCACGGCCATGACCACCACCAGGAGGCCGAGGAGGCCCATGTGGCGGCCCGAGGCTCCCCCGATGAGCAGCACCGCCACCAGCACCGCAGCCAGGATCAGGGCGCTGCCGAGGTCGGGCTGCTTGTAGATCAGGGCGAACGGCACGCCGGCCATCACCAGCAGGACCATCAGCGCCCGACCGGACAGCCGGCTCTTGGCGGCGGTGCAGTAGGCGGCCATGACGATGATCAGCGCGATGACGGCGAAGGCCGACGGCTCCAGCTGGTAGCTGCCGACCTGGAACCACGCCTGGGCGCCCCGGCTCTTGTGTCCCACGGCGTAGACGGCCATCAGCATCAGGACCGCGAACCCGTATATGAGCACGGACCAGTCCCGCAGCTTGCGGTAGTCGACGGCCGCCACCCCGAACATCACGAAGATCCCGATGACCATGAAGATGGCCTGCTTCTTGACGAAGTAGGTGGGGCTGAGGCCGCTGGCCTGCAGCTGGTCGCGGGTCGCGGTGTAGACCATGAGGCACCCGAAGGCGCCGATCAGCGCCGCTGCTCCGGCGAGCACCACATCGACGTGGCGCCAGGCTCCCGGAACCTTGGCCGGCCGGCGCGACGAGGCGCTGGCGCCGGTGAGCGCGTCCGACTTCAGCATCGCTTCTTAACTACCAGGTTCGCCGGCGGCTGTCGGGTCATCAGTTCTGCCCGCCGCTGCCCGCAGCCGAGTACGACACCGGCTGGAGAGGGAGGTGGAACAGGGCGTCGTAGATCTCGCGTACCACCGGGGCGGCGACCGATGAGCCGTACCCGGAGTCCTCCATGAAGGCGTCCACGACGTAGCGGGGGTTGCTGAGCGGCGCGAAGGAGGTGAACACCGAGGTGGCCTGGCGGGGGGCGTTGACCTGGGCGGTGCCGGTCTTGCCGGCGATGCCGATGGCGGCCAGGGGCCCGCTGAACACGCCGTAGGCGGTACCGCGCGGGTTGTTGACCACCCCCTCGAAGCCAGCCAGGAGGGCGGATCGCCACTCCGGCTGGAGCCCGACGTTGGTCGCCGGCTGGGCGGGGAACACCTTGGTCACCCGGCCGTTGACCGTCTGGGCGTTCTGCACCAGCTGGGGCACGTAGCGGGTCCCCCCGTTGGCGAAGGTCGAGTAGGCGTTGGCCAGCTGCACCGGGGTCACCAGCAGCTCGTCCTGGCCGATGGCCAGCTGGTCGCTGTTGCCCGGGTACCACTGCGACTGGACGAACACCCGGGGGTTGGCCTGGTGGTCCTTGACATACGAGGCCGGGGTGGGCACCTTGCCGTAGGCCTCGTTGGGCAGAGCCAGCCCGGTCGGCGAACCGAAGCCGTACATCCTGGCCACGTTCTGCAGGGCCTCGTCGCCGTACTGCTGGCGCCCGTACCACAGCTTCAGCCCGATGGTGTTGAAGTAGTTGTCGGAGGAGACGGTTATGGCCTGGGCCAGGTCGATGGGACCGTAGGCCTCCCCGTTGTCGTTGTGGGCGATGAAGTTGCCGACCCGCATGCTGCCGGTGTCGTTGAAGATGCTGTAGGGGGTGACCAGCCCGTA
>JAKAXN010000238.1 GCA_021816565.1 Actinomycetes bacterium | reverse complement strand
CTCGTACCGGGAGCTGCCGCTCCGGCTGTTCGAGTTCGGGACGGTCTACCGCTTCGAGCGCTCCGGGGTGCTCAACGGGCTGCTGCGGGCCCGGGGCTTCACCCAGGACGACTCGCACATCTTCTGCACCCCCGAGCAGCTCGCCCCGGAGCTGGCCGACCTCCTGGCGTTCGTGCTGCGGTTGCTGCGGGCCTTCGGGCTCGAGGAGTTCGAGGCCGAGCTGGCCACCCGCCCGGACAAGTTCGTGGGCGACCCGGCCGAGTGGGACGTCGCCACCGACGCCCTGCGCCGGGCCCTGGAAGCCGCCGGGATCCCCTACGTGGTGGCCGACGGGGAGGGGGCGTTCTACGCCCCGAAGATCGACGTGCACGTCCGTGACGCCATCGGCCGCCGCTGGCAGGTGTCCACCCTGCAGGTGGACCTGCAGGAGCCGCAGCGCTTCGACATGGAGTTCGTCGGCTCCGACAACGGCCGGCACCGCCCGTACATGATCCACCGGGCCCTCTTCGGCTCCATCGAGCGCTTCTTCGGCATCCTCATCGAGCACTACGCCGGGGCCTTCCCCACCTGGATGGCACCGGTACAGGCCAGCGTCCTGCCGGTACGGACCGACCATCAGGACTACGCCGAGCAGGTCGCAGCCGAGCTGCGCTCGGTCGGCGCCCGGGTCGAGATCATGGCCGCCGACGAGCAGCTCGGCGCCCGGGTGCGCAAGGCCAAGCTCGAGAAGGTCCCCTACGTGCTGGTGGTCGGCGACGACGACGTGTCGGCGCGCACCGTGGGGGTCAACTCCCGGGACAAGGAGCGTCCCGATCGGGGGGTGCCGCTGGCCGAGTTCCGGGACCGCCTGGCCGGGGAGATCGAGAACCACTCGTGAGCGGGATGGACCGCCTGTGGGCCGGCTGGCGCAGCGAGTACATCGACGGTGTGGCCACCGGGGCGGAGGACCCGGGCGGGTGCGTGTTCTGCTCCATCCTGTCGAGCGGCCTCGACGACGAGGTCACCCACGTCCTGTGGCGGCATCCGGAAGGGCGCGCGGTGGCCATCCTCAACGCCTACCCCTACGGCAGCGGGCACCTCATGGTCATGCCCACCCGCCACGCCGCCTCACCGGAGGAGCTGGCACCCGGGGAGGGCGCCGCCGTGTGGGAGGGGGTGACCCGGGCGGTGGCGGCCGTCCGGCGGGCCTACCGGCCGGACGGCCTCAACGTGGGCGCCAACCTGGGGCGGGCAGCCGGCGCCGGGGTCCCGGGCCATTTCCACATGCACGTGCTGCCCCGCTGGTCGGGCGACACCAACTTCATGACCTCGGTGGCCGAAACCCGGGTGCTGCCCGAGCCGCTGTCCACCTCAGCCCGCAAGCTGCGCCAGGCGTGGCTCCTCGACGCGGACCGCTGAGTCGGAGCGCAGCGCCACCCACGCCACGATCAGGAGCACCGCGTCGCTGGCGACGATGGCCGAGTGCTCCAGGTGGATCCGCACCGCGCTGAACGCCGTGAACTGGGCGAACAACCACACGTCGGAGGCCAGGAACAGCAGCCACCACCCCCGGCGGATGCGCAGCAGCGGGAAGAACGGCAGCACCCACAGCGCGTACTGGGGGGAGTGCACCTTTCCGAACACGATGAAGGCGGCGACCAGCGCCATGCTGGCCTGCACGAACGGGAAGGTGCCCTCCCTGCGGAACCGGGCGTAGCCCACCCCGAGGACGGCCAGGAAGGCCGCCGCGCAGGCCGCCGCGGCCAGGTGGTTCACGGTACCCACCCGCTGGACCGACGGCGCCACCACCGTCCAGAGGGAGTTGGCGCTGAGGTCGGCGGGCCGCAGGGCCTGGAACACCAGCGGGGCCCGCCACCCGGCGTACTTGACGATCATGAACGGCCCGTTGGCGACCCCCACCACCAGGGCCGCCGACGCCACCGCCGCCACCGCGTCCCTCCAGCGCCGCCGGCACAGCAGGTCGGCGACCAGGGGGAGCAGGAGGTAACCGGGCCACAGCTTGAAGCAGGCTCCGGCGCCCAGCAGCAGGCCGGCCAGGCGGAAGCGGCTCCGGCTCCAGGCGTACACGGCCGCCACCGCGGCGGCCACCCCCAGCAGGTCCCAGTTCAAGAAGGCGTACCAGACGAGCGTCGGTGACGCCGAGAACAGAAGGGCCCGCCGGCCGACCATCCGCTTCAACATCCAGGCGGTGAGCAGCCCGAACGGCGCCAGGGCCACCATGGTCACCAGCATGAATACCGGCAGGGACCGGGCGGGAAGGCTGCACAGCCAGACGAACACGCCCGTCAGCACCGGGTACTCCAATTCGTGGCCGACGAAATTGGCGCCGTGGATGCCGCCGTGGATGTAGGGAAGCACGTGGGAGCTCAGGTTGCGGGCGCTCCAGAGCGACTCCACGTCGGAGTAGCAGCTGTTCTGCGGGAACGCCAGGCACGAAGCCTTCTGGAGCGCCCCCGCGGCCATGGCCAGAGCGGCCACCATCACCGCCGAGGCGGTGTAAACGCCGGCCAGCCCCGCCCCCCGGTGCCCGGTGCGCCCGGATGCCGCCGGGCCTGCGGGGCGGCGCCGACCGTCGGTCAGGGCCGTCGCCTGCAAACCATCCCCTTTCTTCGCGTGTGGGGGGTATCGGCAGGCTCAGGGGCTCACTGTACGAACGGGAGGGCCGCGAAGCGACGTCACCGCGGCCGTAGCGACACCAGGGTCACGGCGCCGTCCTGGGTGTAGGTGGAGGGACCGAAGGGGGTGTCGGTCGTGACCGAGATCGTCTGGCGCAGCCGGACCGGCAGGCCGGTGCCGGGGGCCAGCCACGCCTCGATTCGTTCGCTTCCCTGCTGGGAGCCGGTGTCGGTGCGGGTCTCCACGAAGTGCTCCGTCGGGACCGCCCGCCCGGCCACGCGTACCTCGGCCGTACCCAGATAGGTGAGGGTGCCGGCACTGCTCATGCTGCCGCCGACCGCCGTGCTGGTACCGCCGCATCGGGTGGGCCAGGTCTGCCCGACCCGGGGATCGGCCGGCAGGACCACCGCCGGCGGGGAGCAGCCGATCGACGTCAGGTTCGTGACGCTGAACGGCCCGAGGTCCCACACCTGCCAGAACCGCCCTCCGGTGCGCACCAGGTCCGATCCCCGCCGGCAGTAGTCCCACGTCTGCCAGTGGTGGGTGCTGTAGTCGATGCGCAACGTCCAGCACCCCGACGCCCCGGCGGTCACCGTGCCCGGCATGGTCGGGCCCTGGCTCTGCGAAACGGGCGGTCGCGACAGCCGGTCCTGGCCGGAACCGTCGTAGAGGTACACCCCGGGCTGGGGGCGGTCGTCCCCGGGGGCCAGAGTACCCACCGGGCCGACCCGCTTCTGGGCCTGCTCCACCGACACCGGGGCCGGCCCCGAGCCGCGCAGCCACGTCGCGGCCCCGGCACCGAGGAACACCACCACCATGGCCGTCGCCACCCAGCGCCACTGCTCCCGGACCCAGACCACCGCCGCTCAGTGTGGTCGCCCCACCCGGTCCTCCGGACAGGGCTGTTGGTCGGGAAGCGGCGGGCGGGTCAGGGCGGCGGGCGGACTGCTACGAGCCGGACCGGGCCACGGATGACCAGAGGTGCTGGGGGAGGGGGTCGTAGTGGTCGTGCACCGCGCTGAAGCGGCCCCGCCCCCCGGTCATGGAACGCAGGTCGATGGCGTAGCGGAGGATCTCCGAGGTGGGCACCAGCGCGGTTACAACCGAGTCGCCGTCCTCTCCGGTCTCGGTGCCCTGTACCCGGCCCCGCCGCCCGTTGAGATCCCCCATGACGTCGCCCTGGTAGGCGGAGGGCACCACCACCTCGACGTGGGAGATGGGCTCCAGCAGTATCGGCCCCGCTTTCTCCATGGCCTCCCGGAAAGCCAGGGAGCCGGCCATCTTGAAGCTCATCTCCGAGGAATCGACGCTGTGGAATTTGCCGTCCACCAGCGTCACCGAGACGTCCACCACCGGCCAGCCGTGCACCCCGCCGGCCGCCATGGCCTCCTCGATGCCCTTCTGGACCGCCGGGATGAACTGGCGGGGGATGGCCCCGCCGACGATCTGGTCCACGAACTCGAACCCGGCGCCCCTCTCCCGGGGGGCCAGGCGGATGTCGGCCACCCCGAACTGACCGTGGCCCCCGGTCTGCTTCTTGTACTTGCCCTCGGCGTCGGCGGTACCGGTGACGGTCTCCCGGTAGGGGACCACCACCTCCTCGGTCTCCACCTCCACCCCGAACTTGCGGGCCAGCCGCTCGGTCACGATGGCCAGGTGGGTCTCCCCGCTGCCGCCGAGGAGCGTCTGGTGGGTCTCGTCGTCGCGACGGACGGTGAGGACCGGGTCCTCGTCCTGGAGGCGGTGCAACGCCGTCATCAGCTTGTCCTCGTCGCCCTTGGACCGGGGCCGGATGCCGATGGTCAGCGCCGGCTCGACCGCCGCGGGCGAGGGGACCGCCACCGGGGTGCCCTTCGGTGCCAGGGTGTCACCGGTGGCCACGTCGGCCAGCTTGGCCACCGCCCCGATGTCGCCCACCGCGAAGCCGTCCACCGGGATCTGCTCCTTGCCCCTCAGGGTGAACAGGGCGTGCATCCGCTCATCGGCACGGGTCCTGGAGTTGACCAGCACCTCGTCGGATCGGAGCGACCCGGACAGGACCTTGAACAGGCTGATCCGGCCCACGTGACGGTCGACGACGGTCTTCCACACCCAGGCCAGGGGCGGACCGGACGGGTCGGGCGTCACCTCCGAGGTGCCGTCTCCGGCCTCGACCACCAACGGCGGACGGTCCACCGGGGACGGGCCGATCTCGCAGATGAACGTGGCCAGCCGGTCGACCGCCACCTCCCTCGTGGCCGACCCGCACAGCACCGGGAACACCTGGGCGGAGGCCACGCCGTGCGCCAGGGTCTCCTCGAGCTGCTTGACGCTCGGGATGTCGCCCTCCAGGTAGCGCTCCATGAGATCGTCGTCGGCCACCACGATGCCCTCGACCAGCGAATCGTGCACCGAGTGTTCCCGCACCGCCATCTCGTCGGGGATCGGCCCGGTGGTGGCGTTACCGCTCTCGTAGGTGATCGCCGTGTCCGACAGCAGGTCGGCCACCCCCCGGAACGACCCCTCCTCGCCTATGGGCAGCTCCAGCGGGGCTATCCCGGCGCCGAAGGACGCCTGGAGCTGCTCCAGGGTCCGCTCGAACGACGCCCGCTCCCGGTCCAGCTTGTTGACGAAGATCAGCCGGGGCAGGCGCAGCTCGGCGGCCGCCTTCCACACGATCTCGGTCTGCACCTCGACGCCCTCGACGGCGGAGACCACGAACACGGCCAGGTCGGCGACCCGGAGAGCGGCCAGTGCGTCGGGCAGGAAGTCGGCGTAGCCGGGGCAGTCCAATACGTTGATCTTGTGGTCGTCCCACTCGAACGGGGCCAGGGCCACCGAAACCGACAGACCCCGCTTCTGGCCCTCCGGGTCGAAATCGGTCACCGTGGTGCCGTCCTCCACCCGGCCGGGCCGGCCGATGACCCCGGCCCGGTGCAGCAGCGCCTCCGTCAGGGTCGTCTTGCCGGCCCCCCCGTGGCCGACCAGAGCGACGTTGCGAATCTTGGCCGGCGAGTAGCTCCTCACCGCCTGAGCTCCCAGGACACGTGCCCTCCTTCCCGGTCCCGGCCGGGCCGGGCCCCCCATATCGCCGGCGCAGCGGCTCTGTTTGGTACCCTAGTCCTCTAGTGGGACGCGGTTGGGCCCCTGCATGCTGTCGACGGACAGCGATCATCAACCGCCGCGAGGAGCTGCTAGCCATTGTTTGACGGACGTTTTCGGACGGGCGTGGACCGGGTCACCAAGCCTGTGGCCGGGGCCCTGCGCTCCACCGGTCTGGCTCCCGACCACCTGACCGCGCTGGGCCTGGTCCTGGCCGTGCCGGCCGCCTGGGCCATCGCCACCGGACGCCTGGGGCTGGGCCTGGGCCTGCTGATCGGCTCCGCCGTGCCCGACCTGCTCGACGGGGCCCTGGCCAAGGCGTCGGGCCGCGCCAGCGTGCGCGGCGCCTTCTTCGACTCGGTGGCCGACCGGGTCACCGACACGCTGGTCCTCGGGGCTCTGGCCTGGTACCTCTCCGACTCCCACCGGGGCCACATCTTCATGCTGCCGGTGGCCGTGCTGGGGCTGTCCCTGATCATCTCCTACGAGCGGGCCAAGGCCGAATCGCTGGGTTTCGAAGCCAAGGGAGGCCTCATGGAGCGGGCCGAGCGGATCGTGGTCATATGCGCCTCGATCGCCTTCAGCTTCATGATGATCCCGCTGCTGTGGCTGATGCTGGTGCTCACCGCCACCACCGCGGTGCAGCGTTTCGTCAAGGTCTGGAAGCAGGCCAACGCCGCCGGCCACCGGCCCCCGCCGGCGGCGCGCCGGGTGTTCGTACGCCGGGGCGAGTACCACCCCGGGCCGGTCTCGGGGCGGCTGAGGGCGTGGCGGGAGTCCAACGGCTGGCTGCCGCCGCACGAGGGCTACGGCGAGCGGGCCCGCCCGGCCTCCGCGGCCGCCCGGTGGCAGGAGCGACGCCGGGCCCGCCTGGCCGAGCACGAGGCGGCCGCGCCCCGCCGCCGGTCCGGCTCCCGCCGGCCCTGAGCGAGCCGCTGAACACCCCGGGGCCCGACCGAGCAGGCCGGCCGTCCACCGCGCTCAGGGCCTTCCAGCTGGGCCGCACCGCCACCAACCACCTCCCGGCCCCGCTGTCGCGAAGCGTGGCCGAGAACGTCGCGGTGCTGCTGTCCCGGCGTCCCCACCTGCCCGGTCAGGGATCCTGGGCGCAGCGGCGGCGGCTGGTGGGGCGCCATCTGGCCATGGTCCTCGGCCGCCGGCCCGGGCGCCTCGAGACCGGCCGCCTGGTCGATCAGACCTTCGCCTCCTACGCCCGGTACTGGGCCGAGAGCCTGCGCCTACCCGGCCTGGCCGTGGAGGAGATCACCGCCGGCATCCGCTACGAGGGCCTGGAGCACGTCGAGGCGTCGGAGGCGACCGGACGGGGCACCATCGTGGCCCTGCCCCACCTCGGGGGATGGGAGTGGGCCGGCTCGCACCTGGCCCTCAC
>JAKAXN010000237.1 GCA_021816565.1 Actinomycetes bacterium | reverse complement strand
GGTCGGCGTCGCCGGGAGGCTCGCTGACCGTGCACACCGGGCTGGTCTCGGTCATGCCCCAACCCTGCAGCATGCGGATCCCCAGCTTGTCGAAGCCGTCGACGATGGCGCCGGGGAGCGCCGATCCGCCGGAGATGAGCCCGCGCAGGGAGGAGATGTCGTGGCCGGGATTGGCCTCGAGGTAGCGCAGGACCTCGTTCCAGATGGTCGGCACCCCGGCCGACACCGTGGCCCGGGTCGCCTCGAACAGCTTCACCAGCGGCTCGCCCTGCAGGAACCGGCCGGGCATGACCAGGTCGGCCCCGCACATCCAGCCCACGTAGGGCCAGCCCCAGGCGTTGACGTGGAACATCGGCACGATGACGACCGCCCGGTCCCGTTCGCTGATGGTGATGTCCGACGCGTTGTTGTAGGCGAAGGCGTGCAGGTAGGTGGACCGGTGGCTGTAGACGACCCCCTTGGGATCGCCGGTCGTGCCGCTCGTGTAGCACATGGCAGCCGCGGCCCGTTCGTCGAGGTCCGGCCAGTCGAAGCCCGGCTGCTCGGCGGCCAGGAGGTCCTCGTAGCGCTTGACCGAGGGGAACTGGGCCAGGATCTGCTCGTCGACCGGGCCGTCGTCCACCAGGACGTAGTGCTGGACCGTGCTCAGCTCGCCCACCACCCGGGCCAGGAGCGGCAGGACGCTGGAGTTGACCAGCACGACCTTGTCCTCGGCCTGGTTGACGATGTGGGTCAGTTGCTGGGGGAACAGGCGCAGGTTGATCGTGTGCAGCACCGCGCCGGCGCAGGGAACGGCGAAGTAGGCCTCCAGGTGCTCCTGGTTGTTCCACATGAAGGTGCCCACGGCGTCGCCCCGGCCGACCCCGAGCCGGGTCAGGGCCGCGGCCAGGCGCTCCGAGCGCTCCGCCACCTCGGCGAAGGTGGCCTCCCTGGTGCCGGTTCCCTCGAAGGTGAGCACCCGGGACCGCCGGTGCACCCGGGCCCCGTGGCGGAACAGCGAGGTGATGGTGAGGGGCATGTCCTGCATCGTCGACTGCACAGCGCTGGGTCCTCCTACAGGCCGGACGACCGGCCGGGTCTTCGGTTTCGGCCGCCCACGCTATCCATGCCGGAAGGTGTTCACCGCTCCAGCCCGGCGGACCGTCGGAGGTTTATGGGGACTTTGTCCATATGACGAGGACCATTCCTTTTTTACAATTAAGGGAAAAAGGTGGGGTCGTGCGGGTCCGGGGTCGCGGTTACTGTATGAGCGTTCTTTCATCAAATGACCGCAGGGGGACTTCCCGTATTCTGAGCGTCGAAGATACGGACAAATCTCCCGGCCAGCGGTGGGTGCCGGTACTCGTGCTGGCCATCACCTCCCTGCTCGGAGCGGGCACGGTCATGGCCGGGCTCATCCCGACCGGCTCACCGGTGGCAGGCTCGGCCCTGCCCGCGGTCCCGACACCCCCGGTGGGGGCGGTGCCGGTCACCGGTTGCAGCCGTTGCCGGGCCGGCGGCCCCTCCGGGCAGGGCCACCCGGACCGGCCTCCGGCGGCACGCCGCGACCACGGCAGCCCCGCGGTACGGACCGCCGGGGCGGCGCCCGTCGAGGTCTCCGTCACGGTTCCGGCTCCTGCCCCGGCCGGGGCGGAGCGGCCCGCCCCGGCACCCGCTCCGACCCCCTCCCCGGCTTCGTCGGGCTCAGCGCCCCGCGTCGCCCCCTCCCCGCCGCCGGGACCGGAGGGGACCGGCACGGGGGTGCGGGCGGCCACCATCGTCGACCTGGCGCCGGTCGCCACTGTCACCTCGAGCAGCTCGACCGTCGATGTGGCGGCCCTCGGCACCGTGGGTGACTCGGTGGCCGGTGTCACCGTCGGTTGCGCCTCCGCGGCCACCCCCGGGGTGGCGGTGGTCCTGCTGCACGGCTCCGCCACCTGCCCGCCAGCTCCCGGCCCGACGGTCGCCGGGGCCGCCACTGCGGCACCGGACGGGCCCCTCTCCCCGCTGATCTCGATCGAGGCGGCACCCGGGGGCCGCTTCGACCTGGAGGTCCTGCCCGGGCCGTCCGCACCGCTGCTCAGCGTGTCGCTGTGCCCGGCCGCACCGGGGCTCATCCTCACGCTGCTCGACATCCGCCCCGCCTGCACCGCTTGAGCCCGGGACATACTGGGGGCAGCCAAACCACCCGGGGGGTTCCAGTGGACGACGTGTTGTGGATGGATGCGACCGCGCAGGCCCGGTTGGTGGCCGACGGGGAGGTCACGGCCCGGGAGCTGGCCGAGGCCGCGGCGGCCCGCATCGAGAAGGTGGACGGGGCCGTCAACGCGGTCATCCACCGGCGTTTCGACCGGGCCATGGACGAGATCGCCGCCGGCCTGCCGGCCGGGCCGTTCCAGGGCGTGCCGTTCCTGATCAAGGACCTCTTCGCCGACTCCGCCGGGGATCCGGCCCACCAGGGGAACCGGGCGCTGCGCGACGCCGGGTGGACGGCGGCGCGCGACAGCTGGCTGGTGGCCCGCCTGCGCCGCGCCGGCTTCGCCTTCCTGGGCCGTACCAACACCCCGGAGTTCGGGCTGGTGCCGGTGACCGAACCGCAGGCCCACGGCGCGTGCCGCAACCCGTGGGACCTGTCGCGCTCACCCGGGGGGTCCAGCGGGGGCAGCGCCGCCGCAGTGGCGGCGGGGATGGTGGCGGTCGCCCACGCCAGTGACGGCGGGGGCTCCATCCGCATACCGGCCAGCATGTGCGGCCTGGTCGGGCTGAAGCCGTCCCGGGGGAGGACCACCCTGGGACCCGACGGCGACGAGAGCGGCCTGTCGGTCCAGCACGTGGTGGCCCGCTCGGTCCGCGACACCGCCGCCCTGCTCGACGTGGTGCGCGGGCCGGGACCGGGGGACATGGTCGTGGCCCCTCCCCCGGCCCGGCCCTACGTGGCGGAGCTGGACGTCCGACCGGGCGGCCTGCGGGTCGGCCTGCTCGACCACAGCCCGACCGGGCCCCTGGACCCGGAGTGCGCAGACGCCGTCCGGCGCGCCGGCCGGCTGCTGGAGCAGCTCGGCCACGCGGTGTCCGACGAGCACCCCCGCATCGACCCGGAGGCCGGCCGCCGGTTCGGGGCCCGGTGGGTGGTCAACGCCCGGATGCGCCTGGACTGGCTCGGCGGGCTCCTCGGTCGGGAGGTCACGGCCGACGACGTCGAGCCGCTGACGTGGGCCATGGCCTCGGTGGGGCAGGCCGCGTCGGGAGTCGACTACGCCGCGGCGATGGCCTACGGGAGCGCCATGGCCCGCAGCTTCGCCGGGTGGTGGACCGACCACGACCTGCTGGTCACCCCGACCCTCGGGCAGCTCCCGCCTCGCGTCGGGGAGCTCGAGCCGCCGGCGGAGGACCCGTTCGCCACCCAGGAGCGCACCAGCCACCTGGTGCCCTTCACCACCCACTTCAACGTCACCGGCCAGCCGGCCATATCGCTGCCCCTGCACGTGAGCGGGTCCGGACTGCCCGTGGGGGTGCAGATCGTGGCCGGCTACGGCCGGGAGGACCTGCTGATCCAGGTGGCCGCCCAGCTGGAGGAGGCAGCACCGTGGGCCGACCGGAGGCCGGCCCTCTAGCGAGGCCGGTCTATCCCGGAGCGGGGCTGTCGCCGGGGACCGGGCTGTCGCCGGCGACCGGGCTGTCGCCCTGCCCGGCGCCCGCCACGTGGCAGGACCACAGCAGCTGCAGCAGCACCGGTCTCCACACTGCGGCCTGGGCCATGTTGTCCATGCCGCTGGTGTAGGGGTTGGTGGCCGGCCGCCACATCTTCTCCCACTTCTTGTCGCTCATGGGCAGGTACCGCGGTGGTACCACCAGGGGGTCGAAGCGGGCGATCAGCTCCTTGACCTTGGCGTTGCGGACCAGGGCCGTGTGGGGGCCGACGATGAGGTGCTGGTCGGCGTCGCTCGGGCCGAGCAGCCGGACCGTCGTCTTGCCCACCGGTGTGGCCGTGAGCTCCTCGCCACGAGCCGAGAGCTGCTCGACGCCCTCCCGGTCGAACAGGGTGACGGTCGTGCCGTCCAGGCGCAGGACCCCGAAGCGCTGGGTGAGGGTGACCCGTTTGGTCCGCCAGAGAACCAGGATGTGGATGGGAGGAGCCGTGGCCGTGCCTCGCCTTCTATCCAATTGTCCTATCTGATGTAGCCCCGACTGTAGCTCCGGTCGCCCGCCCTCACGTGCCGGCCCGGGCCAGCTCCGAGAGGAGACGCATGGTGTGTCCGCGCTCGGCGTCGGATCCGAACGCCCGCAGGCTGAGGGCGGTGGCTCCCGCCTCCTCCAGCCTCTCCAGGTGGGCGGCCACCTCCTCCTCGTGGCCCACCACGGCCACATCGGCCGGGCCGGCCACCCCCTCCAGATCGAGCATGGCCCGGTGGGAGGGCAGGTCGCCGACGGGCCCGAACACCCTCGCCGCCTCCTCCCGGGCCCGGCCCGGGTCGGCGGTCACGCACACCGGGAGCCCGACCACCACCTGGGGCCGCCCCCGGCCGGCGGCCTCGGCGGCGCGGGTCAGGTGCGGCACGACGTGGGACGAGATGGTCCGCGGACCGACCATCCACAGCAGCGTGCCGTCAGCCAGCCGGCCGGCCGTGTGGAGCATCTGGCGGCCCAGCGCGGCCACCATCACCGGCGGCGGCCCGGCCCCGGCCAGCCGCAGCGGCGAAGTGGTGTGCACGGCCAGGATCTCGCCGTCGTATTCGACCGGGTCTCCGTGGAGCAGCGGGATCAGGATCTCCAGGTATTCCCGCATCCGGCGGACCGGCCTGGAGAAGGGGATGCCGTACAGGCTCTCCATGACCACCTGATGGCTCAGGCCGACCCCGAGCGTCAGGCGGTTCCCCGTCGCCGCCTGGGCGGTGAGAGCCTGCATGGCCACCACCATCGGGTGGCGGGGCCAGACCGGGACGCAGGAGGTGCCCACCCGCAGGCCGGGCACCTCCCGGCCGATCAGCGCCAGCGCCGTGAGCGCATCGACGTCGCCGAGCTGCGGCATCCACATGTCGAGACCCAGCCGGTGGGCGTCGCGGGCCCGCTCCACCAGGCGGTCGATGACGCCGCCCTCCCCGACGTCGACCCTCTGGTGGATGCCGATGCGCACCTCCCGAGGCTAAGCCCTCCCGGTCGAGCGGTGTGCTGTCACGTGTACTGCCAGCAGGTCAGCTGCCGGCGGCCGGGCCTTCCGCCGCGGCCCAACCGGAGACGGCGACGACGCGTAGCACCAGCACCCGGGCGAAGGGCCGGTCCCGGTACTGCGGGTAGCGCCCGGCCAGCCGGCCGGCCAGGTCGTCGGCCCGGCCCGGGTCCGGGTCGGCCTGCCAGCGCAGCTCGGCCCGCACCCACCACAGGCGGGACCAGTCGGAGCCATCCCAGTGCTCGACGAGCAGCGTGGCGCGCCCGTCGGCTTCCAGGTTGCGCTCCCGTTGGAGCCGCAGGGAATCCTTGGGCTTGACCCGGTCCACCGGCACCCCCACGTATCCGCCCCCGTCGAGGGCGTACGCCACCGGCACGGCGTCGACGCCCCGATCGGGGTGGACCGTGCAGAGGATCCCGTGGTCGTGCGCCGCCAGCCGGGCCTGGGCCTCGTGATCGGCGAGCCTCATGGCCGCCCGATGGTACCGGGTGGTCCGGCGACGCGATGGTACCGGGTGGCGGAGCGGGGCGACGGCGCTACCCTTGGTCCATGTCGGCGCGCTGGTGCGTGCAGGGTCCCGCCCCGGTGCGCGGCCCGGGGACGCCGCGGTGAACCCGGCCCTGTGGGTCGAGCGCCACGCCCGGCGACGTCCCGACGACCCGGCGCTGGCGGACGGGGAGCGGGTCCACGCCAGCTGGGGCCGCCTCGCCGCCCGCATGGCCGGCGCGTCGGCCGGCCTGCGCGACGGCCTCGACCTGTCCCCGGGGGACCGGGTGGCCGTTCTGATGCGCAACCGGCCCGAGTACCTCGAGGCCCTGCTCTCGGTCTGGCACGCCGGCCTGGTGGCGGTGCCGGTCAACGCCCGGCTCCACCGCGACGAGGTCGCCTACATCCTCGACCACAGCCAGGCCCGGATCGTGGTGACCGACGCCGACCACGCCGACGAGGTGGAGGGCCTGGTCGGGGCACCGGCCTCGCTCGAGGCGGTGGTGGTCGCGCCGGGTGACAGGTGGAGCAGGCTCACGGAGTCGGCGCCGGGGCCACTCGTCGACCGGGACCAGGGCGACCCGGCCTGGCTGTTCTACACGAGCGGCACGACCGGCCGGCCCAAGGGCGCCACTCTCACCCACCGCAACCTGCTGACGATGGCCCTCAGCTACTTCGCCGACATCGACCCGGTGATGCCGGGGGACAGCATCCTGCACGCCGCGCCCCTCTCCCACGGCTCGGGGCTGTACGGGCTACCCCACCTGGCCCGGGGGGCGGTGAGCGTCCTACCCCACTCCGGAGGCGTCGACAGCGGGGAGATCGCGGCGCTGCTGGCCCGGTGGCCGGGGATGTCGTTCTTCGCCGCCCCCACCATGGTGAAGCGGCTGGCCGGCGACGGGGCCCTGGCCGGAGCGGATCTGGCCAACCTGAAGACCATCATCTACGGCGGGGCGCCGATGTACCTGGCGGACCTGGAGGAGGCGCTCGAGGTGTTCGGACCCCGCCTGGCGCAGATCTACGGGCAGGGCGAGACCCCGATGACCATCACCGCCCTGTCCAAGGCCGACCACGCCGACCGGGACCATCCCCGCTGGCGCGACCGCCTGCAGAGCGTCGGGCTCCCCCGCACCGACGTGGAGGTGGCGGTCGTCGACCCCGACGACCGCCGGTTGCCCGTCGGCGAAGCCGGGGAGGTGGTGGTGAGAGGCGACGTAGTGATGGCCGGCTACTGGAACCAGCCCGACGCCACAGCCGAGGCCCTGCGGGGCGGCTGGCTGCACACCGGTGACATCGGCAGCTTCGACGCCGAGGGCTACCTGACGCTGCGGGACCGGTCCAAGGACCTGATCATCAGCGGAGGTATGAACATCTACCCCCGCGAGGTCGAGGAGGCCCTCTTGCGCCATCCCGGCGTCAGGGCCGCCGCCGTCGTGGGCCGGCCCGACGCCGAGTGGGGCGAA
>JAKAXN010000236.1 GCA_021816565.1 Actinomycetes bacterium | reverse complement strand
GCAGCGCGTCCAGGATCTCCCCGCGCAGCGGGTGGAACAGGGCGTTGCGCTTGTCCGGCCGGTTGAGGGTGATGCGCCGCACTCCCTCGGCCGGCTCGTCCACCAGGATGACGCTGTAGGTCACGGAAGGTCCTCCCCTTTTTTCCAGAACCTGTTCTACTACAGTGCGGACCGCCGGGGGCAGGGAGCTACCGGAGGGGGAGGCTGCGGTGAGGACCGACATCTGCGAGATGCTCGGGATCGAATTCCCGATATTCGCGTTCACCCACTGCCGCGACGTGGCCGCCGCGGTGAGCCGGGCCGGGGGGATGGGGGTGCTGGGCGCCCTGGCCTTCACGCCCGAGCAGCTGGAGATCGAGCTGTCCTGGATCGACGAGCACTGCGGGGGCCGGCCCTACGGCGTCGACGTGGTCATGCCGGTCCGGACCGCCGACCGCGACGCCGGCCTGCACGACACCAGGGACCTGGCCCGCCAGCTGTACTCGATGATCGACCAGGAGCACTGGGACTACGCCGAGAAGATCCTCGCCGACCACGGGGTGCCGCCGCTGGCCGACGAGGGCGATCCCGGCGCCGAGGGCGGGGGCCTGGTGGGCGAGGGGGTCCTGGGCTGGACCGAGGCCAGCGGCACCCCGCTCATCGACGTGGCCCTGGCCCACCCCATCGCCCTGCTGGCCAGCGCCCTCGGGCCCCCGCCCCGGGAGGCCATCGAGCGGGCCCACGAGCAGGGCGTGAGGGTGGCCGCCCTGATCGGCCGGGTCGAGCAGGCCCTGCGCGACGTGCAGCAGGGAGTCGACATCATCATCGCCCAGGGCTACGAGGCCGGTGGTCACACCGGTGAGGTGGCCACCATGGTGCTGGTCCCCGACGTGGTCGACGCGGTGGCGCCGGTCCCGGTGCTGGCCGCCGGAGGGATCGGCACCGGCCGGCAGATGGCCGCAGCCATGGCCCTCGGCGCGCAGGGGGTGTGGACCGGCTCCATCTGGCTGACCGTCACGGAGGCCAACACCAGCGACATCGCCATGGACAAGCTGCTCCACGCCCGCTCCACCGACACCGTCCGGTCCCGGGCCCTGACCGGCAAGCCGGCCCGGCAGCTGCGCACCGCCTGGACCGAGGCATGGGAGGCGCCGGAGTCGCCCGGCACGCTGCCCATGCCTCTGCAGTTCATCCTCAACTCCAAGGCCATGCGGCGCATCCAGCGGTCCGGGAACCGGGATCTCACCGGTATGCCGGTCGGCCAGATCGTCAGCCGCATGAACGAGGTGCGGCCGTCCCGGGAGGTGATCTACTCCATGGTGGAGGAGTACATCGAGACCATGACCCGGCTCTCGTCGGGCCTGCGCGACGGCTAGGCGGTCAGAGCTCCACCTCGTCGAGGCGGCCGGTTCCGACGTCGAAGACGAAGCCGCGTACCCGGTCCCGGTTGGGGATGTAGGCGCACTCGCGGATCCTCTGGGCCGACTCCCGCACGTCGGCGACCACGTCGGTGAAACCGCCGGCCCGCCACGACGGCCGGCTGCCGGTCTCGCTCTCCAGGGTGGCGGCGAACTCCTCGTCGTCCACACCCTCCAGCCCGCAGTTGGTGTGATGGACCAGGATGATCTCGGTGGTGCCCAGAGCCCGCTGCGAGATGGCCAGCGAGCGGATGGCGTCGTCGGTCAGGAGCCCCCCGGCGTTGCGGATGATGTGGGTGTCGCCCAGTTCCAGGCCGAACAGGCCGTGCACGTCGATACGGGCGTCCATGCAGGCGACGATGGCCACCCCGAGGGCGGGTCGGGGTCCCGTGGCCGGGGTGGAGTAGGCGTCGGGGTAGCGCTCGGCGTTGGAGAGAAGCTTGTCGGTGCTGGTCATGACGCCGGAGACGATAGGGCCATCGCCGCGTACATCGCTATCCCGGTGGCCATGGCCGCCTCGTCGATCACGAACAGGTTGGAGTGGTTGGGGGCGGGTCGGGAGACCCCGGGCGGGGCGGCACCGAGGAACGCCATGCTGCCGGGCACGGCCCGCAGCACCCGGGACCAGTCCTCTGCCCCCATCACCGGGGTGGGCATGGCCACCACCCGGTCCGCCCCGATCAGCGATGAGGCCACCGACAGGGTGTGGCGGGCGTGGAGGGCGTCGTTGACCGTCACCGGGTAGCTGCCGGCCTCCAGCTTCAACGCCGCGCTGCACCCGTGGGCGGCCGCCACCTGCGACGCCAGTTCCCCCAGGCTGGACAGCACCTGGTCCCGGGTCCGGTCCGAGACGGCCCGGATTGTGCCGCCGAGCACCACGCTCTCGGGGATCACGTTGGTGGCGGTGCCGCCGTGGATGGTGCTCACCGTGACCACCGCCGGGTCGAACGCCGGGATCGCCCTCGTGACCATGGCCTGTATGGACGTCACGATCTGGCACGCCGCCGGCACCGGGTCGATGGCGTCGTGGGGCATGGAGGCGTGGCCGCCCTGGCCGGTCACCGTGATGTGGAACTCGTCGGCGGACGCCATGATCGTCCCCTCGCGGCAGGTGATCCACCCCGACGGCAGTACCGACGAGATGTGGATGGCGAAGGCCCGGCTGACCGGCCCGTGGTCCTCGAGGAGCCCCTCCTCCAGCATCACCCGGGCCCCGTCGTGGCCCTCCTCGCCGGGTTGGAACATGAGAACCACCCGGCCGTTGAGGTCCTTGCGGCGGCTCTGGAGCAGCCGGGCCGCCCCGAGGAGCATGGCGGTGTGGGCATCGTGCCCGCAGGCGTGCATCCGACCCGGGAGCCGGGAGGAGAACTCCAAGCCGGTGTCCTCGGGCATCTCCAGCGCGTCCATGTCGGCGCGCAGCAGGGTGGTGGGCCCCTCCTTCTCGCCCTCAACCACGGCCACCAAGGAGCTGCACGCCCGCCCGGCGCGGCCCTCGAGGCCCGTGCGGCGCAGCTCCTCGGCGACCAGCTCCTGGGTGACCGGCAGGTCCAGGCCGATCTCGGGATGGGCGTGGATGCGGCGGCGGACGTCCACCGCCGCGCTCATCAGCGGTCCGGTGTCGGACAGGAGTTCGAGGTCGACGGGTACGGGCGGGTTCGGTTGCGACATGACCGGTCCTTTCGGATCGAGGCTGGCGTGATCCTAGAGTCGGGGGCGGTGGTCGGAGTCGCACCGACGGGCGCGCTGCCGGCCCGGGCCCGGGCCGCCGGTCAGCTCTCCGCCTGGTGCAGACCGGACCAGGCGTCGCCCGGGCCGGCCACCTCCCCGATGCGTTCGGGCACGTCGTCGAACTCCAGCCTGAGGGCCCGGGTCATCATGGCGTGCATGATGTAGAGGGAGATCACGTATGTGAGCTCCACGATCTGGCGGTCCGGGAGGTGGGCCTTCAAGGTGGCGAAGACCTCGTCGTGGACCCGTCCGCCCTCGAGGGCCAGGGCGTCGGTGTAGGCCAGCACGGCCCGCTCGAGCGGGGTGAAGAGGTCCGACACCCCCCAGCTGGCTATCGCCCGGATCTTCTCTTCGCTCATGCCCAGAGCCCGGCAGGACTTGCAGTGCTGGGAGTACACGAACTGGCTGGCCATCACCCACCCGGCCCGGGTCTGGCCCAGTTCCCGCAGCTCGGGGTCGACCGACACCCGGCTGTAGAGCAGGAATCCGGCGTTGGCGTGGCGCAGGACATCCGGGGCGTTGGCGAACACCGTCCACCAGTCCCCGGGGGTGCCGGTGGCGGTGCCCGGCTCGGCCACCGGGTCACGCCCGCCGAAGAGCAGGTCGTATGTGGCGATGACCCCCGGGTCGGTCACCTCTGACCTGGGTACCTGGCGCAGTCGGGGCATGGATCCTCCTATTTCCGGGGGCCGGGACGGCCGCTCAGGGGACGACGACGACCTTTCCCATGGCCCGGCGCTCATCGAGGTCGCGTAGGGCGTCGGCGGCCCGCTCCAGCGGGTAGGTGGCCGACGCGTGCGGTGACAGCCGGCCGGACTTCCACCACTCCACCAGCTCCGCCACGTTGGCCCGGTGGCGTTCCGGTTCCCGGGCCACGAACGAACCCCAGAACACCCCGACGATGCTGCAGCCGCGAAGCAGCGCCAGGTTGAGCGGGACCCGGGGGATCTGCCCGGCGGCAAAGCCGATCACCAGGAACCGGCCCTCCCACGCCGTCGAGCGCAGGGCCGGCTCGGAGAAGTCCCCTCCGACCGGGTCGTACACCACGTCGGCGCCCTGCCCGCCGGTGAGCTCGCGTACCCGGGTCTTCAGGTCCTCGGTGCTGTAGTTGATGGTCTCGTCGGCGCCGTGCGAGCGGCACAGGTCCAGCTTCTCGTCGGTCGAGGCGGCGGCGATGACCCGGGCGCCCATGGCCCGGCCCAGCTCCACCGCGGCCAGCCCCACCGCCCCGGCCGCCCCGAGCACCAGCAGCGACTCGCCCGGCTGGAGGCGGGCCCGGTCCTTGAGGGCGTGCTGGGACGTCCCGTACCCGTAGAGCAGCCCGGCGGCGTCCTCGAAGGCGATGCCCTCCGGCAGCGGCACGGTGGTGTCGGCCCGCAGGCAGGCCAGCTCGGCCAGGCCGCCCACGCTGATGGAGGAGCCGAGCACGGCCTGGCCCTCCCGGAAGCGGTCCACCCCCTCGCCGACGGCCCGGACCACCCCGGCGACCTCGCTGCCGGGCACGAACGGCAGCCCCGGCTTGAACTGGTACATGTCCCGGAGCATCAGCAGGTCGGGGAAGGTCACCGAGCAGGCCTTCACCTCGACCAGCACCTGGCCCGGCCCCGGCGCCGGCTCGGGGACGTCCTCGAGCTCGAGGACGTCCGGGCCCCCGAACCGCTTGCACACGACGGCTCTCACGGCGCCAGACCTTAAACCACGCCGCCGGGCGGCCGGCGGGTCAGGCCGGGGTGACCCGCCCGTAGAGGGTGGTCCGCTGCTCCAGGGTGCGCCCCAGCGGCTCGACGATGGCGGCGAAGTCCGACTCCTCCAGGCCCTGGCCGTGCGACGCCCCGGCCGCCCTCGAGATGTTCTCGTTGACCAGGGTGCCCCCGAGGTCGTTGACCCCGGCCCGCAGAAGCTGCTGGACCCCCTCGACGCCGAGCTTCACCCAGGAGGCCTGGATGTTGTCCACCAGGCCGTGGTAGGCGATGCGGGCCACTGCGTGCATCAGCACCACCTCCCGCCAGGTCGGGCCCCGGCGGGCCCGCCGCTGCAGGTAGAGCGGGGCGGCCATGTGCACGAACGGCAGCCCCACGAACTCGGTGAAGCCGCCCGTCTCCTTCTGCAGGGCCCGGGTCGCCACGAAGTGCCGGGCCCAGTGGCGCGGCGACTCGACGGCCCCGAACATGATGGTGATGTTCGAGCGCAGCCCCACCGAGTGGGCGGTGCGATGGGTCTCCAGCCACTGCTCGGTGTTGATCTTGTCCGGGCAGAGGATGGCCCGGATCTCGTCGTCGAGGATCTCGGCTGCCGTCCCGGGCAGGGACCGCAGGCCGGCGTCCATCAGCCGGCGCAGGTAGTCGGGGAGCGGCTCGCCCAGCCGCCGGGCCCCCTCGGTCACCTCCAGTGCGGTGAAGCCGTGCACGTGGATGCCCGGGGCGGCCTCCTTCACCGCCCGGGTGACGTCGAGGTAGTAGTCCCCGTCGAAGTCCGGGTGGATGCCGCCCTGCAGGCACACCTCGGTGGCGCCCATCTCCCACGCCTCCCGGGTCCGGGCCGCGATGTCATCGAGGCTGAGCAGGTAGGGGGTGCCGCGCAGGTTGAGCGACAGCGGGCCTTTCGAGAAGCCGCAGAAGCGGCACTTGAAGGTGCACACGTTGGTGTAGTTGATGTTGCGGTTGTGCACCCAGGTGACGGCGTCGCCCACCGCCTCACGGCGCAGGTCGTCGGCCACGGCGGCCACCGCCTGCACCTCCGGGCCCCGGGCGCCGAAGAGGGACTCGATCTCCGCCTCCGAGGGCTCCTGGCCCATCCGCACCCCGGCCAGCACCTCTCCGACCGGGCCGCCGGCTGCCGGTCGGGCCCCGTCCGCCCGCGGCGGAACCAGCTGCTGCGGCTGGTGGTCGGCCCCCGAGTACCACTGGGTGGACAGGCGCCCGACCAGGACCACCTCCGCCCCGTCACCGACGTTGCGGTACTCGCCGACCTTCTGCGGGAACACCGCTCCCGGATCGTCGCGGGCCAGGCCCTCGGCGTCGCTGCGGTCCAGGACGGCGAAGCGCATGGCCGGGTCCAGCCACCGCTGCGGGTCCCGGGCGAACTCCGGGTAGATGGTGAGCCGGGGGGCCAGGGTGCGGCCCGCCGATTCGGTGGCCCGGCGCAGCGCGTCCAGGGACGGCCACGGCCGTTCGGGATTGACATGATCGGCGGTGACGGGGGATACGCCGCCCCAGTCGTCGATGCCGGCGTCGAGGAGCGAGGCGTAGCCGTCGGACAGGTTGGGCGGGGCCTGCAGGTGGATCTCGGCCGGCAGGATGGTCCGGGCCAGGGCGATGGTCTCCAGGTAGACGTCGGCCGGGCAGGCCGGCGCCCGGTGCATGGCCGTGCCGGCCTTGGGCAGGAAGTTCTGGACGATCACCTCCTGGACGTGCCCGTATCGGGCGTGGCTGGTGGCGATGGCCTCCAGGGCCCGGACCCGGTCGTCGCGATCCTCACCGATGCCGACCAGTATCCCGGTGGTGAAGGGGACGGCCAGCTCGCCGGCGGCGTCGAGGGTGGCCAAGCGCCGGGCCGGAGTCTTGTCCGGGGAGCCGCGGTGGGCCTCCAGGTCCTCGCGCAGGGTCTCGAGCATCATCCCCTGGCTGGCGGTGACCGGCCGCAGGGCGGCCAACTCGTCGGGCAGCAGGGCGCCGGCGTTGGCGTGGGGCAGGAGCCCGGTCTCCTCCACGACCAGCCGGCACATGGCCACCAGGTACTCCACGGTGGAGCCGTAGCCGTGCTCGGCCAGCCACCGGGCGGCCACCGGGTAGCGCTCCTCGGGGCGCTCGCCGAGGGTGAAGAGAGCCTCGTGGCAGCCCACCTCGGCGCCCCGCCGGGCCACCTCGAGCACCTGCTCGGGCGTCATGAACGGGTTGTCGAGGCGGGCCGGGGCCTTGGCGAAGGTGCAGTACCCGCAGCGGTCCCGGCACAGCATGGTGAGCGGGATGAACACCTTCGGGGAGAAGGTCACCCGCGTCCCGTGGGCCCGGTCCCTCGTCCCG
>JAKAXN010000235.1 GCA_021816565.1 Actinomycetes bacterium | reverse complement strand
GCCATGGCCGGCTCCGGCGGGGTGGCCATCGTGCTCGAGTTCGTGGCCTACCGGCCGCTGCGCCGGCGGGGATCGAGCCGGCTGGCCGCCCTGATATCGGCCATCGGCATGTCCTTCGCCCTGCAGGAGATCGCCGCCATCTGGATCCTGAAGCGGAGGGACTCCCGCCCGTTGCCGTCGATCATGGGCCACAACGTGCTGTTCCACATCGGCAAGGCCCAGGTCACCTCCGACGACGTGCTGGTCGTGGTCACCGGCCTGATCATGATGATCGGGCTGGACCGCCTGGTGGGGGCCACCCGCCTGGGGCGGGGCATCCGGGCGGTGGCCCAGGACCCCGAGACCGCCACCTTGATGGGCGTGGACCTGGACCGGGTCATCCTCTACACCTTCCTCATCGGCGGCCTGATGGCCGGCGTGGCGGCCGTCCTGTTCGAGGTGCACTACAGCTACACCCAGTTCAACGTGGGCCAGCTGCCGGGCATCAAGGCCTTCACCGCCGCCGTCCTCGGCGGTATCGGCAACCTGAGGGGCGCCCTGCTCGGCGGTCTGGTGATCGGGTTGCTCGAGTTCTACGGCTCCAGCCTGTTCGGCACGGAGTGGCAGAACCCGGTGGTGTTCCTGGTGCTGGTGGTGGTGCTGCTGTTCCGGCCCACCGGGATACTCGGCGAGTCTCTCGCCAGGGCCCGGGCATGAGCCGGACCGCGGCCGGCTCCCGCTCCGCCGGGCCACGCGAGGATCTGCGCCGCATCGGCCGCAGCTGGCGCCGGTTGACCGGGCGGGCCGGGAGCAGGTGGTCCCGGCTGCCGATCCCGGCCAAGGCGGTGGTGGTGATCGCCGTCTACCTGCTGCTGGCCGTGGTGGTGCCGAGCGGCCCGGTGGCCCGCGTCATGGCCCCGCAGAGCGGCTGGTCCAACGTGCTGTCCGAGGAGATCGGCGTGTACGTCCTCATGGCCATCGGGCTCAACGTGGTGGTCGGCCAGGCCGGCATGCTGGACCTCGGCTACGTGGCGTTCTTCGCCGTGGGCGGATACTCGATCGGCATCCTCACCACGCACGACCATCTCAACTTCTGGGTGATCCTGCCCATCGGTATCGTGGCGGCGGCCGTGGCCGGTCTGCTGCTCGGGGCCCCCACCTTGAGATTGCGGGGCGACTACCTCGCCATCGTCACCCTGGGATTCGGGCTGATCATCTCCCAGACCGCCACCAACTTGAACTTCGACGGCGGGGCGCAGGGCATCTCCGGCATCCCCCACCCGCCCAGCATCGGTCACATCAAGGCCTTCACTTACGGGGTGACCGACTTCAAGCCGTACTGGTACCTGGTGCTGGCCGGGATCTTCGCGGCCATATGGGTGGTCCGCCGGTTGGAGCGCAGCCGGGTCGGACGGGCGTGGATGGCCATCCGCGAGGACGAGGACGTGGCCGAGCTCATGGGGGTCCCCACCTACCGGATGCGACTGTGGGCATTCGCCATCGGAGCCGCGGTGGGCGGGGCGGGCGGCGTGTTCTTCGCCACCCAGGCCAACCACATCGACCCGACCCTCTTCTCCTACCAGGTGTCCATCCTGGTGGTCGCCGCGGTGGTGCTCGGCGGGTCGGGCAACCTTCCGGGGGTGATCCTCGGGGCCTTCATGGTCGTCTGGCTCCCGGAGCGCTTCCGCGGTTTCGACAAGTACCGGATCCTGGTGTTCGGCGTGGCGCTCGTCGTCATGATGATCTTCCGCCCGGAGGGCCTGCTGCCGTCCCGGCGGCGCCGGGCCGAGCTGTCGGATGTGGGCGGTGGCGGCGGCATGGGCGCCCCCCTGATGGCGCCGGCCCTCGAGGACGTCGAGCCGTGAGCCCGCTGCTGGAACTGGACCGCGTCACCATCCGCTTCGGCGGGGTGACGGCCATCTCGGGGCTGGAGCTGGCCGTGCCCGAGGGCGCCATCTTCGGGCTGATAGGCCCCAACGGGGCCGGCAAGACGTCGTGCTTCAACGTCATCACCGGGGTGTACCAGCCGACCGAGGGCGCCGTGCGCTTCGCCGGGCGGGTGGTCAACGGGCTCAAGCCCCACCGGATCACCCAGCTGGGCCTGGCCCGGACCTTCCAGAACATCCGCCTGTTCCCGGAGATGTCGGCGCTGGAGAACGTGATGGTCGGGGCCGACGCCCAGCACCGGACCGGGATACCCGGGGCCGTGCTGGGCCTCCCCCGGCACCGCCGGGAGCAGCGGGAGGGACAGGCGCTGGCCCGGGAGCTGCTGGCCTTCACCGGCATCGCCGACGTGGAGTCCGAAGCGGCCCGCAACCTGGCCTACGGCGGGCAGCGGCGCCTGGAGATCGCCCGGGCCCTGGCCACCAGGCCGAAGCTGCTGCTGCTCGACGAGCCGGCGGCCGGGATGAACCCGGCCGAGAAGAACGGCCTGGCCGAGCTCATCCGGGCCATCCGGGACCGGGGGGTCACGGTGCTGCTGATCGAGCACGACATGGGCCTGGTCATGTCGATCTGCGATCGCATCGCGGTGCTCGACTTCGGTAAGAAGATCGCCGAGGGGTCCCCCGAGGAGGTCCGCGAGTCGCCGGCGGTCATCGAGGCCTACCTGGGCCGCCCCGACGCAGACGACGACAGCCCGCTCGACGCCCTGGCGGCGAGCGCCGACCAGGAGGCCGGCGATGCTCCTTGAGATAGAGGACATGCACGTCTTCTACGGACAGGTGGAGGCCCTGAAGGGGGTGTCGCTGCAGGTCGACAAGGGTGAGATCGTCGCCCTGATCGGGGCCAACGGGGCGGGCAAGACCACCACCTTGAAGACCATCTCCGGTCTGCGCCCGGTCCGCCACGGCAAGCTGGTCCTCGACGGCCGGGACATCACCCACATGGCCGGCCACCGCCGGGTCCGCCTGGGTCTGTGCCAGGCGCCGGAGGGGCGCGGGATCTTCCCCGGCATGACCGTGGTCGAGAACCTCGAGATGGGCGCCTACGACCGGCGGGGGCCGCTACAGGAGGATTTCGACCGGGTCTTCGCCCTGTTCCCCCGCCTGGCCGAGCGCCGTACCCAGTACGGCGGCACCCTCTCGGGTGGCGAGCAGCAGATGCTGGCCATCGGCCGGGCGCTGATGGCCCGGCCCCAGGTGCTGCTCCTCGACGAGCCGTCCATGGGCCTGGCCCCGAAGCTGGTCAGCCAGATCTTCAGCATCATCAAGGAGATCAACCAGCAGGGGACCACGGTGCTGCTGGTGGAGCAGAACGCGGTGCAGGCCCTGTCGCTGGCCCACCGGGCCTACGTACTGGAACTGGGCCGGGTCACCCGGTCGGCGCCGGCCCGGGACCTGCTAGCGGACGAGTCCATCCGGGCCGCCTACCTGGGCGGTTCCTAGGTCCCGTCGGTTACACCGTGGTGTGGCCGGGCGGCGCCGGGCCAGATCAGGTGAGCGCCGGTGACGGCGTCTCGCCGGCCAGGTCCCCGGGGCTGTCCAGACCGCCGGTGTCCGGGCCGCCGGAACCGCCGGCCGCTCCGGCGCCCCGGGCCCGGGCGGCCATGTCGGCCAGGGTGAAGGAGTCCAGATGGCGGCGCATGTGCTGGCCCACCTCGGACCACACCGACAAAAGGATGCACTGGCCCTCGTGGTCACAGGCCCCGTTCTGGTGGGGCTCCCCGAAATCGCCGGCCTGGATGGGGCCGTCCACGGCGCTGACGATCTGTCCCAGGGTGATCTCGGCGGGCGAGCGGGCCAGGATGTAGCCGCCACCTACGCCCCGCTTGGAGCGGACCAGTCCGGCCCCCTTGAGGGCCAGCAGGATCTGCTCCAGGTACGGCTGGGGTAGCCCGGTGCGCTCGGCGATGTCTCTCACTGACGTCGGTAGGGTCTGACCGGCGTGGAGGGCCAGCGACAGGAGCGCCCGGCTGGCGTAGTCCCCGCGGGTGGAAACCTTCACCGTCGCATTCTACCTCTAGGGTGGGGAGATGAGCCTGAAGCCGGCGGTGCTCCCCGACTACGGGGGCGCCAACCTGGTCGGGGTGGTGCCCGCCCTGCTGGGACCTCCGGAGAGCCGACCCGGGTGGTTCCCGGGCCCGGCCCGCGACGCCCGGAGGGCCGTGCTGATGGTGCTCGACGGGCTCGGGTGGAACCAGATGAGGGACCGCCTGCACCTGCTGCCCAACCTGGCATCGATGGATGGCGGCCCGATCACGACGGTGGTGCCGAGCACCACCGCCTGCGCGCTCACCTCGCTGGTCGTCGGGGCTCCGCCCGCCCGCCACGGGGTGGTCGGCTACCGGGTGGTGGTGCCCGGGCCGGGCGGACCCGAGGTGATGAACGTGCTGAAGTGGAAGGCCAGCGTCACCGGTGACGCCCGGCCCTTCGTGGACCCGGCCGCATTCCAGCTCCTCGACCCCTTCGGGGGGTGCCCGGTGCCGGTCGTGAGCAAGGCCGAGTTCGCCGGGACACCCTTCACCGAAGCCCACCAGCGGGGAGCCCGGCAGGTGGGGTGGTACGCCCCGTCGGGGCTGGCCGTGGACGTGGGCCGGCTGGTCGGCGAGGGGGAGCCGCTGGTGTACGCCTACTACGACGGCGTCGACCGGGTGGCCCACATGCAGGGCTTCGGGCCCCACTACGACGCCGAGCTGGCCGCCGCCGACCGGCTGGTCGGCGACGTGCTCGACGCCGTGCCCGAGGATGTGGCGGTGCTGGTCACCGCCGACCACGGCCAGGTGCAGGTCGGCGCGGCCGTGGTGGAGCTGGCGCCTGAGGTGATGGACCTGGTCTCGATCGTCAGCGGCGAGCCCCGCTTCCGGTGGTTCCACACCCGCCGGGCCGGTCCGGAGGCCGCCGAGGAGCTGGTCCGGCTGCTCGGCGATCTCTACGGTCGCAGCGCCTGGGTCGCGACCTACGCGCAGATCGAGCAGGAGGGGTGGCTGGGCGGCCCGCTGGAGGGCCCCCTGCGGTCCCGGGTCGGGGACGTGGCGCTGGTCCCGTTCGAGCCGGTGGCCTACCTGGAGCCGGGTGAGGCGGCGACCAACCGGCTCATCGGTCGGCACGGCTCGCTGACCGAGGACGAGATGTTTGTTCCTCTTGTGGCCCGGCGGGGCAGACTGAAGGGGTGATGCCAGGCTCAGACTCCCCGAACGTGCCCGACCAGGTCCTGATCGTCGGCAACCAGTCCGAGGACGAATCCTCGGCCGAGGGCAATGACCGGGAGGCCGTCGAGCAGCCGGCCAAGGTGATGCGGATCGGGTCGATGATCAAGCAGCTGCTCGACGAGGTGCGCCAGGCCCCCCTCGACGAAGCGTCCCGCAACCGCCTGCGCGAGATATACGACACCTCGGTGCAGGAGCTGGCCGAGGGCCTCTCGCCGGACCTGCAGGCCGAGCTGGCCCGCATGACCTCGCCCTTCGGTCCGGGGGAGGTGCCGAGCGAGTCCGAGCTGAGGGTGGCCCAGGCCCAGCTGGTCGGCTGGCTGGAGGGCCTGTTCCACGGGATACAGGCCACCCTGTTCGCGCAGCAGATGGCGGCCCGGGCGCAGCTGGAGCAGATGCGCCAGCGCAGCCTGCCGGCCGGCCAGGGCGACGACCGGCCCCGTCCCGGCCAGTACCTGTAGCCGCCGGCGGTCACCGCCCGGCCGGGGCGCCGTTACGCTGCGGGGATGCGCTTCAGTATCTGGCCGTCCCCCGCCTGGAGCTGGCAGGAGATCCTCGACCTGTCCACCCACTGTGAGGCCACCGGCTGGGACGGGGTGTACTTCGCCGACCACTTCATGCCCAACTCCGCCGGCGATGCCACCCCGCTGGACGGGCCCACCATCGAGTGCTGGTCGGTGCTGGCCGGGCTGGCGGCCACCGTGCCCCGTGTCCGGCTGGCGTCGCTGGTCACCAGCGTCACGTACCGTCACCCGGCGGTCCTGGCCAACATCGCCGCCGCCGTGGACAACATGAGCGGCGGCCGGCTGGTGCTGGGCCTGGGCGCCGGATGGCAGGAGAACGAGCACGCCGCCTACGGACTGGACCTCGGACCGGTGAAGGAACGCCTCGACCGCTTCGAGGAGGCGTGCCGGGTGGTCACCTCCCTGCTGCGGGAACGGCGCAGCACCTTCTCCGGCCGCTTCTACTCGCTCAGCGACGCGCCCAACGAGCCGGCCCCGGTACAGGAGCGTCTGCCCATCCTGATCGGCGGGGGCGGCGAGAAGCGGACCATGCGTCTGGCCGCCGCCCTGGCCGACGAATGGAACGCCTGGACCACGCCCGAGGTGCTCCGCCAGAAGCTCGACGTGCTCGACCGTCACTGCGCCGATCTGGGCCGTGAGCGCTCCGAGCTGGCCGTTTCGACCCAGGCCCTGGTGTTCCTGTCCGACGACGAGTCCTGGCTGGGCCGCTTCCGCAACGGTGACATCGGGCGGGCCGCAGTGGTGGGCACCCCGGCCGAGGTGACCGAGCGGATGGCCGCCTACGCCGAGGCGGGGGCCGACGAGTTCATCGTCCCCGGCTTCAACCTGGCCGACCCGGGCCGGCGGACGGAGATGTTCGACATGTTCATCGAGGACGTGGCGCCGGCCCTGCGCTGAGCGCCGCCACCCGGTCCCCGCCGGGGCCTGGCCGTCACAGCGCTACGCTACCCTCGGTCGTAATCACACGGGTGTAGTTGTTCACAGCCTTCTCCACAGGGCCTGTGGACGGGGCTATGCCCGTCCTGGCTCGCAAGGAGGCGAAGGGCAGCGTGGGCGCGTCGTTCACCCATCTCCACCAGCACACCGAGTTCTCCATGCTGGACGGGGCGGCGCGGGTACCCGACGTCATCGCCCGGGCCGCGGCCGACGGCCAGCCGGCCATCGGCATCACCGACCACGGGAACATGTACGGCGTCCTGGACTTCTACAAAGAAGCCCGCAAGGCCGGCATCAAGCCCATAATCGGCACCGAGGCCTACATGGCCGGAGAATCCCGCTTCGAGCGGCCGGTGCGGCGGGGCCGGGTCGACGACGGCGGGGGTGACGCCGACGCGGGGGAGAAGCTCTACTACCACCTGACGGTCCTGGCCGAGAACAACGCCGGCTACAAGAACCTGCTGAAGCTGTCCTCCGAGGCCTACCTCGAGGGCTACTTCTACAAGCCGCGCTGCGACTGGGAGCTCCTCGAGCGCCACCACGAGGGCATCATCGCCACCACCGGAGATC
>JAKAXN010000234.1 GCA_021816565.1 Actinomycetes bacterium | reverse complement strand
GGAGATCGTGCTCCACGTGGTCGACGACGGGCCCGGGATGACCCTCGACGAACGCAGCCGGGCCTTCGACCGCTTCTGGCAGGGGGCCCGTTCGCACGGCCACAGCGGGCTGGGACTGGCCATCGTGGCCCAGCTGGCGGCCCGCAACGACGCCGCCGTGGACCTGCTACAGGCCCATCCCCGCGGTCTCGATGCGGTCATCACCATGGCCGTCCCGCCCGGTCACGCGACGGCTCCGCCGATTGGTCAGCGAAATGCTAAGGAGCGGCAAAAGTTGCCGGGCTGAGGATCGGGCCGTATCGGCGCGCCCCTAACCTCGCTCCCTGTGCACATGCAGTCACGGCGGCCCCGGTTCCGGGTGGGGCAGAAGGAGCTCGACGGCGTCGAGTCCAACTCGAGGCTCACGGGGACACTGGCGGCGGTGCTGCTCGTGCTCCTCGCCGCCGAGGGGCTCACCATCCTGCGGATCCAGCAGCTGATCAACATCCACGTCTTCATCGGGATGCTGCTGGTCCCTCCGGTGGCGCTGAAGATCGGCTCCACCGGTTGGCGCTTCGCCCGCTACTACATGGGCTCGCCGGCCTACGTCCGCAAGGGCCCCCCGGTGACCATCCTGCGCCTCCTCGGCCCGGTGGTCGTGGTGCTGTCGGTGATCCTCCTGGCCAGCGGAATCGCCCTCGTGGCGGTCCCGCCCTCGATGCGCCAGAGCCTGCTCTTCATCCACAAGGCCAGCTTCGTGCTGTGGTTCTTCGCCATGGTCGTCCACGTCCTCGGCCACATCCGGGAGACCGCCCACCTGGCTCCCCTCGACTACGCGCAGCGCACCCGGCGCCAGATCGCCCGGGCCGGGGCCCGCACGTGGGCGGTGGCGGTCAGCCTGGTCCTCGGCCTGCTGATCGGGGTCATGACCTACGGCGACAACGGGGGGTTCAACACCTATTTCCACCACGCCTTCCACTGAGCCAACACCGGGGGCCCGGCCCGACGGGGACCGGGCTACTTAGCGAAACCTTTACTTCGGTCTGAGTCTGGCCTGAATACGCAGCGGGGAAACTGGAGACCATGGCTTCACGCGCAGCTCGGGACCTCGGCCTGGCCCGTATCGGCACCGCCACCCGGTGGATGATGGCCGGCGCCATCATCGGGGGCGGGGTGCTCTCCGCGGCGGTGGCCAAGGCCCTGCCCGGGCGGAGCAGCCAGCCGGCCACCTCCGGGTCGGTAGCCACGAGCCCTGCCAGCGCATCGGCCGGGACCGGCCTGGGCGCCGGGTCGGGCACGTCCTCGGGCGCCTCCCTCGGGGACGGCTCGCTCGGCGGGGGCTCCGGCCTGTCGGCGCCGGCGCAGATCCCCCAGCCGGTGCAGAGCGCTCCGGTGGTCAACTCGGGTGGCTCGTGACGGTCCTGCGCACCACCAGCTTCCCCGCCCTCGGAACCACCGCCGTCCTCGTCGCTCCTGACGCCGCCCATGACCGGGCGGTCGCGGTGCTGGAGGCGGAGTTGGAGGCCATCGACTCGGCCTGCAGCCGGTTCCGGGCCGACAGCGAGCTGGCCGCGGTCAACCGGTCGGCCGGGAGCCCGGTGGAGGTGTCGGAGCTGTTCCTCGAGGCGCTCGACGCAGCCCTGAGCGCGGCGCGCCTGACCTCCGGGCTGGTCGACCCCACGGTGGGTCGCGCCATGCGCCTGCTCGGCTACGACCGGGACTTCGCCGCGGTGGCCCCCGACGGCCCGCCCCTCAGCTTCCAGGCACAGCCCGTACCGGGTTGGACGGCGGTGGTCCTGGACCGGTCCCGGCGCACCGTGAGGGTCCCAGCCGGCGTCGAGCTCGACTTCGGCGCCACGGCCAAGGCGCTCTGCGCCGACCGGGCCGCCCGGCGGTCCTGGAGGCTGACCGGGGAGGCCGTGCTGGTCAGCCTGGGAGGCGACATCGCGGTGGCCGGACCGGCTCCCGACGGCGGGTGGGCGGTGGGCATCACCGACGACCACGCCGAGCCCCTCCGGGCCGACGGGCCGGCCGTGTCCATCACCTCGGGGGGCCTGGCCACCTCCAGCACCGTCCGGCGGCGGTGGCGGCGCGGCGCCACCGACGTGCACCACGTGGTCGATCCCCGGACCGGCGAGCCGGCCGTCGCCTCCTGGCGGACGGTGAGCGTGGCCGCCGGATCGTGCCTCGACGCCAACGTGGCGTCGTGCGCCGCGCTGGTCATGGGACCGGCGGCGGCCGGATGGCTCGAGGAGCGATCCCTGCCGGCCCGGCTGGTGGGCGGCGACGGGCGGGTGGTCACGGTCGGAGGCTGGCCGGTCGACGAACCCGGCCGGCCATGGGCGTGACCGTCGCCGCCGTCGGCGTCAACTCCCAGGCCCTGTGGTACATGACCAGGGGGTTCGGGATCGCGTCGCTGATCCTGCTCACGCTGACGACGGTCCTGGGGCTGGCCCAGGCCGGACGTTACGCCCGTCCCGGGCTGCCCCGCTTCGTGATCTCCGCCCTGCACCGCAACGGTTCGCTGCTCGCCGTCTCGGCCATCGCCATCCACGTGATCACCGCCGTGCTCGACACCTTCGCCCCGGTGCACCTGATCGACGTCTTCATCCCTTACGCCTCCCGTTACCGGCCCTTCTGGACGGGCATGGGGGCGTTGGCGCTGGACCTGATGCTGGCCGTGGTCATCACCAGCCTGATGCGGGAGCGCATCGGTCACCGGGCCTGGAGGACCGTGCACTGGGCCGCTTACGCCTCCTGGCCCATCGCCTTGATCCACGGACTCGGCACCGGCTCGGACGTCAAGGTCGGCTGGGTGCTGTTCCTCTACGTGGTGTGCACCGCGGCGGTGCTGGGCGCCCTGTGGTGGCGGCTGGCCCGGGACTGGAACCCGGCCCAGTCCGCGGTGCGCGGCACCGCCGTGGCGGTGAGCATCGGCCTGCCCGTGCTCATCGCCGCCTGGGCCGCTTCCGGGCCGTTGAAGGCCGGCTGGGCCCGCAGGGCGGGCACCCCCAGCGCCCTTCTCGCACCCCACGGCTCCACCGGCGGCACCGCCCCGACCGCCAGCCCGGCGGCGGGATCCACCCAGCCGGCGTCGGGGACCGCCCAGCCGGCGTCGGGCGGGCTGACCGTCCCGCTGACCGCGGCGCTCACCGGCACCCAGAGCGAGACCGGACCCGACAGCAGCGGCCTGGTCTCGGTGGTCATCTCCGGGACCTTCCAGCCCGTCGGGACCACGACCGGGGGGGCCTTCCGCCTGGTCCTCACCGGCCAGCCGGTCGAGGACGGGGTCAGCCTCACCGGCAGCCAGGTCTCGATCGGCCCGGCCGGCCAGCCGGGCGAGTACAGCGGCCACGTGAGCCAGCTGGAGGGGTCGACGGTGGTCGCCTCCCTGCAGGATGGCTCCGGCCACACGGTCATCGCCACCATCCGCCTCCAGATCTCGCGCGAGAGCGGCCGGGTCCAGGGTGAGCTGCAGGTGCAGGCGTGAGCCGCTCAGCTCACCGGGTCGCCCCCGACGCCACCGCGCTGCCCCGGCTGCTCGGCGGCGCGGGGGGCGCCGGTCTCGACAGCCACTTCGCCCGCTGGGGCCAGATGCCCGGCGGCGGCCCGGCCCTGATCGACGAGGTCGAACGGGCCGGCGTCCGGGGACGGGGCGGGGCGGCGTTCCCGCTGGCGGTGAAGATGAGGGCCGTGGCCGGGGGTCGCCAGGTGGTCGTGGTGGCCAACGGGGCCGAACGCGAGCCGGTGAGCTACAAGGACAAGGCCCTCCTGGCCCGGGCCCCCCACCTGGTGCTCGACGGGATCAGCATCGCCGCCGAGGCGGTGGGGGCGGGCGAAGCGATCCTCTGCGTCGACCGCTTCGCCACCGAGGCACTCCGGGCGGTGGCCACAGCCCTCTCCGAGCGGGCCCGGGCCGGCGCCGACCGGATAGCCATCACGGTCGAGCCGAGCCCCGGCGCCTACGTGACCGGCGAGGAGTCCGCCCTGGTCCACTGGCTCAACGGGGGTCCGGCCAAGCCGACCTTCGTGCCGCCCCGGCCCTTCGAGAAGGGGGTGCGGGGGCGTCCCACCCTGGTCAACAACGTCGAGACCCTCGCCAACCTGGCCCTGGTGGCCCGCTTCGGGGCGGACTGGTTCCGGGCGGTGGGCACCGGGCGGGACCCCGGCACCGCCCTCATCACCGTGTCGGGGTCGGTCAGCCGGCCCGGCGTCTACGAGGTTCCCTACGGGGTCCCCCTCGAATCGGCGGTGGGCCTGGCCGCCCCCCAGGGCCCTCCCCAGGCGGTCCTGGTCGGCGGGTACGCCGGGGCGTGGGTGCCGTGGTCGGCGGCGGCAGTGGGCTTCGACTCGGCGTCGCTCGGCCGGGTCCGGGCCTCGGTCGGCTGCGCCTCGCTCAACGTGCTCGGCCCCGACGCCTGCGGGCTGGCCGAGACGGCCGCGGTGCTGCGCTGGATGGCCGGCCAGTCCGCCGGGCAGTGCGGGCCGTGCGTCCACGGTCTGCCGGCGCTGGCCGACGCCTTCGACGCCGTGGTGGCGGGCGACCGGCGCGGCGGGGCGCTGCGGCGGGCGGAGGGGCTGCTCGAGGTCATCGCCGGCCGGGGGGCCTGCCACCACCCCGACGGCGCACTGAAGCTGGCCCGCAGCGCCCTGGTCACCTTCGGCGCCGACATCGACGCCCACCGCCGACGCGGCCCGTGCCGGGTCCGTCCCGGCCTGCTGCCCGTGCCCTCCGGCGCACCGGTATGGCGATGAGACGCCACCTGGTCGTCAACCCGATCGCCTGCGACGCCCACGGCATATGCGCCGAGCTGCTCCCCGAGGTCATCCACCTGGACGAGTGGGGCTACCCGGTGATCGACCCGGCCCCTCTGCCGCCGCACCTCGAGGGTCTTGCCCGCCGGGCCGTGGCCGCGTGCCCGACACTCGCTCTCATACTGCGCGATTCGACCGGCTGATCTGTTCCCGGGTTCGTTTCGCTCCGGGAGCGGCTAGGCCCGTGGTTGACTGGGGGTGGCAGCCAGTTGGGGTCACCCAGGGAGGTCGGCCATGATGCACACTGACGGCTTGACGGGGCTGGTCGGCCTCAGCGCGCTGGTGGAAGCGGACGGTAGGGAGACCACCGGCGGCGTGTCGGCGGTCGAAGGGTCCGAGGTGACATTGACCCTCGACGACGACACCCTGGCCCCGGGGGATCTTCCCGGCGTCGTAGTTAGCGTGTTCGCCCCGGACGCCCTGTACCGGCTGGAGGGCCGGGCCACGGTCACCGGCCGGGAACTGGTGACCAGGGCCGATTCCGCCGTCGAGCGCATCCAGCGGCGCAAGTGGCCCCGCCGCCCCCTCGACCTGCCGGTCACGCTGTGCCCGGTGACCGACGGGCTGCGTATGGAGGGCGTGCCGGGCCGGACCGTGGACGTCGGCATCGGTGGCTGCTGCGTCGAGACCCTGCGGCCGGTGGAGGGGGAGGGGGACCCGATGGTCATCCTGAGCCTGCCCGACGGCACCACCATCGTGTCGGGTACCGCCACCGTGGCCAGCCAGGACCTGGGCGACGGCTGGCGCTACCGCCTGGCGTTCCGGGATCTCGACGCCCACGACGCCGGCCGCCTGGCGGACCTCACGAACTGAGGCTGGACTCCAGGAACGCCAGCCGGTCGGCTGCCTCGTCGATCAGCTTGGCGGTCGGCTTGCCCAGGCCGTGACCGGCCGAGGTGGCCACCCTGAGCAGCACCGGCTTGGAGCAGGCCTGAGCCGCCTGCAGGGTGGCCGCGAACTTGTACGAATGCGCCGGCACCACCCGGTCGTCGTGGTCCCCGGTCATGATCAGGATGGGCGGGTAGCAGACCCCGGCCCGCACGTTGTGGAGAGGGGAGTAGGACCGCAGCCACCGGTACTGTTCGGCGTCGTCGGGGTCGCCGTAGTCGGACTTCCAGGCCCAGCCGATGGTGAAGAGGTGGAACCGGAGCATGTCGTGGACGCCGACCTCCGCCACGGCCGCACCGAACAGCTCGGGGTGCTGGGTGATCGAGGCGCCGACCAGCAGGCCCCCGTTGGAGGCCCCGGAGATGGCGATGCCGCCGGCCGGGGCCCAGCCGGAGCGGTCCAGCCACCGGGCGCAGGCCGCGAAGTCGTCGAAGACGTTCTGCTTCTGACCCAGGCGTCCGGCGTCGTGCCAGGAGCGCCCGTACTCACCGCCGCCGCGGAGGTTGGCCACGGCCAGGATCCCGCCCCGGTCCAGCCACGCGGCGAACGTCACCGAGAACGCCGGGGTCACCGGGACGGCGAAGCCCCCGTAACCGTAGAGCAGCGCCCGGTTGGCCCCGCCCGGCGTGGCGTCCCTGCGCCTGGTCAGGAACACCGGCACCTCTGTGCCGTCTCCCGACGCCACGAAGACCTGCTCGGTCACGTACCGGTCGGAGTCGAACGGGGCGGACGAGGGGTGCACCAGCCGGGTTTCACCAGTGGCCAGGTCGTGGGCCCACACCGCCCCCGACTGCAGGAACGACACGACCTGGTACGTGACCAGCGGGCCGTGAGGATCACCCTCCACCGTCGCTCCCGACGGCCCGGCCGCCAGCGACACCGGCCCCGGCAGCTCGACCGAGCGCACCGGACGGCCGTCGGGCTCGAACACCAGCAGCTCGGAGCAGGCGTGGCGGAGGTAGTGGCACACCAGCCGCCCCCCGTAGAGGTGGGCCTCGGTCAGGGTGGCGTCGCTCTCGGCCACCAGCTCCCGCCAGGCGGTCGGGGGCTCCCACGGCCCGTCGGGGCCGAGCGCCCCGACGCGTACCAGACGGCCCCGCTCGGCGGACCTGTCGGTGAGGAGGATGAGCCCGTCCCCGTCGTCGGCGACGACCAGATCCCTGGCCGCAAACCCCTCGCTGAGGGCCTCCAGCCCCGATCCTGGCCGCCCCAGATCCCTCAGCAGCACCAGCGTGTCGGTGCCGGTGCCCTGCACCACGGTGACGACCAGGTACCGGCCGCTCGCCGTCACCTCCGCTGCAGGGAACCAGTCGGGATGGTCCGGGGCCTCGAACTCGACGGTGTCGGCATCCTGGTCCGTGCCCAGCCGGTGGTACATGATGCGCGGCGAACGGGTCTCGGCCGTCAGCTCCTTTCCCGGAGCCGGACGCTCGACCGCGGCGTAGAAGAAGCCGGCCCCGTCGGCCGTCCAGGCGGCCCCGGAGAACTTCGACCACTCC
>JAKAXN010000233.1 GCA_021816565.1 Actinomycetes bacterium | reverse complement strand
ATCGGGGCGTTCTCCACCATCTGGAGGAACGTCTCCAGGTCGGGCCCGTCCAGACGGGCCCCGGTGGCATCGAGGGGGGAGGGTAGGGTCGTGCTCACTGGCCTGCTCCTGTGCGGGGACCGGGGTCCGATTGACGAGTTGATGGATTCGTAAATCGTTCGGCTGTACGCAAGGAGGCCTTTAGGGGCAGCCTGGAGCGGCGGGCGGTCCGCGCCGTCCGGCCGGCAGCGGCGAGCGATGCTGTAGCGTGGCCGGCGGTGGCGCCGTGACCCCCACCGGTGTGGCGGGGGAGGCGGGGCCCCGGGAGAATCTGATGCCGCGGCCGATCTACCAAGTGAAGGCAGACTTCTTCAAGACCCTCGGTCACCCGGCGCGCATCCGCATCCTGGAGGTCCTGCGCGACGGGGAGTGCTCCGTGGCCGAGCTTCTGCCCGAGGTGGGCCTGGAGGCCTCGCATCTGTCGCAGCAGCTCGGGATCATGCGCCGGGCCCGCATCCTGCAGTCGCGCAAGGAGGGGACCAGCGTCATCTACACGGTGACCGACCCCCGCCTGTTCGACCTGCTCGAGGTGGCCAAGTCCATCCTGACCACCACCTTGGCCGAGTCGGAGCAGCTCCTGGCCGAGCTGTCCACCCTGGAGTTCAACTCCCACTCCGCCCGCGGCGGTTGAGCAGGCCGTTCCGGGCCGACGGGGGACCGGGTACCCGGACCGCCCGCGCCCGGCCCGCACGGGACCGGCGGCTCCCCGACCGGTACGCCCCCTGGGCCGATTGACGATATGATGATTTCGTCATATGAACGGCCCCGGGTCCGCCCGGATCGGAAAGAAGCCCGTCTCATGAACCGAGATGAGTACGTCTCTACACTCTGTCGGATCGGGAACCATGCCGGCTGCCAGGAGCGTCCGGTCGTGAAATGCGACTGCGACTGCCACAACCGGGCGGGGGTGGACTCGGCGCCGGAGGGCCCGCTGACGGGCCGCCAGCGGGTCTACCCGGCGCTGCGCCCGGCGGCCCCGGTCGGCTAGCCGTGGTCGTCGATGATCCCGGGGAGGCCGCCCGCCTGGTCGGCACCGGCGCCGGCGTGGTGCTGGTACTGGCTGGCGCCGAGCGCCCGCCGGGAGCGCCGGGGCCGGGGCGGCTGGCGGTGATGGTGGGGGACCCGGACGATCCGCGGGTGGCCGCGGCGGCCGCCGAGATGGACCGGGAGCTGTTCGGCCCGGAGGCTACATCTCCACCTCGACCTGCTCCGGCTTGACCCGCTCCTCCTTCCCGGCCAGCTGCTCTAGCTGGACCAGGTCGGCCCTGGTCAGGTTCTCGTTGTTGAGCGACCGGGGCCACAGGCCCCGGGCCCGCACCACGTTGGCCTCGATGCACAGTATGGAGATGCGGGCCATCAGGTAGATGAAGCCGAGCAGGGCCAGCACCGGAGTGAAGGTGCCGTACAGGGAGTTGGAGTGGGCCAGGAGGTGGACCAGACCGACGCCCACGCCGGTCAGGACGGCCCAGGCGATGCCGGCCACCGCGGCGCCGGGGACCAGGTCCTTCACCGCCAGGTCCTCGGGGGTCAGGATCCAGAACGACGCCAGGAACAGCCCGGCGTCGAAGACGACGGCTACCAGGGTGGAGAGGATGTCGCCGCCCGCCCAGTGCATCCAGGTGCCCACCGACGAGACGAAGGTGGAGATGACCACGCCGAGGCCGAACACCGCGTACCACGCGAAGCTGCGGACGGTGCGCCCCACGAATCCGGCCCGGTTCTTGTTGGGCTGGTTCCAGGCCTCCTCCATGGTGAACTGGGCGGCCTGGGCCAGGCCCTGGGCCCCCCAGATGAGGCCCACCACGCCGATCACCAGCGCAAAGGGCTGCCCGTGGAGGGTCTTGCCCTGCAGCTGGCGGGCCGCCGGCCCGATGATCGGGTAGCCCCCCACCTGCTTCTCGAGCGTCGAGATGGCGGAGTGGTCGCCGCTCAGGACGTAGGCCACCACCGTGAACGCCGCCAGCAGCAGGGGGAACACCGACAGGAACCCGTAGTAGGTGATCAGGGCGCTGAGGTACCCGCCCCGGTCGTCGCTGTACTTCTTCTGCACCGCCCACAGGAACGCCGTGATCCTCCAGCGTCGCTGCAGTTCGTCGAGCACCGTCACGATCCGTCCCACCCCAGTAGACCTACCCCCTGCCGGTCCGGCAATAAAGGACACCCATTCTCGGACCGGGGTGGCCGGCCCGGATAGCATCGCCTTCATGAAGATAGCGACCATGCTCAGCTACGCCGGCGGTTTCAGGGAGTCGGCCCGGCAGGTGAGCGAGATGGAGAAGGCCGGCCTGGACATGGTGTGGGTGGCCGAGGCCTACGGCTTCGACGCCCCGAGCCTCATGGGCTACCTGGCGGCCCTCACCGAGCGGGTGGAGATCGCCTCGGGCATCCTTCCCATCTACACCCGGACCCCGACCCTGCTGGCCATGACCGCGGCCGGGGTCGACGCCCTGTCGGGGGGGCGCTGCACCCTCGGCCTCGGGGCTTCGGGCCCGCAGGTGATCGAGGGGTGGCACGGCCTGCCCTACGACGCCCCCATCGGGCGGACCCGGGAGATAATCAGCATCTGCCGCCAGGTCTGGGCCCGGGAGGCGCCGCTGGCCCACGACGGCCGGTACTACCAGCTGCCGCTGCCCGAGGGCCGGGGCACCGGGCTGGGCAAGGCCCTCAAGATCATCGCCCATCCGGTCCGGCCCCGGATCCCCATCTGGGTGGCCTCGCTGGGTGACAAGAACGTGGCCATGACCGCCGAGGTGGCCGACGGCTGGCTGCCCATGATGTTCATCCCCGAGAAGGCCCGCGACGTCTGGGGGGAAGCCCTCGACGCCGGGGCGGCCAAGCGGGACCCCGCCCTGGACCCGCTGATGATCGCCGGTGGGGGACTCCTGGCCATCGGCGAGGGCGACGACGTCGCCGAGCTGCGCAACCTGTCGCGCCCCATGCTGGCGCTCTACATCGGGGGTATGGGAGCCCGGGGCCGGAACTTCTACAACGACCTGGCCTGCCGGTACGGATACGAGAAGGAGGCGGCCGAGATCCAGGACCTGTACCTGGCCGGCAAGAAGGACGAGGCGGCCGCCGCCGTGCCCGACGAGATCCTGCGCCTGACCTCGCTGTGCGGCCCGGCCGGGTGGGTGGCCGAACGGGTGGCCGCCCTCCGCCAGGCCGGGGTGACCCATCTGCAGGTCGCACCGGTGCCGACCGGCGGGCAGTCCCAGGCCGATCTGATCGGCCAGCTGAAGGAGATCGTGGGCTAGCGGCCGAGGTCCTCCACCTCGTAGCTCCACAGCTCGCTGTGCACGGCGACCGGGCGGTCGCCGTGCGGCGCGTCCGCCCCCCGGTGACCGTGGGCGAACGACGGCGACGCCACCCAGTCGTTGAACGACTTCTCGTCCTTCCAGCGGGTCATCACCAGCCAGGTGGTGCGCCCATCGGTCGGGCGCAGCAGCTCGAAGCCCTCGAATCCGGGGGCGTTGTCCACCGCCCCGGCCCGGGCGGCGAAGCGGCGGGCCAGCTCGTCGCCCTGCTCGGGGCCGACGTCGATGGCGTTGATGCGGATGATCGACATGACCCCAACATACGCGTCCGACCCCGGAGCCGATTCGGGGCCGGAATGACCGGACGGTTATGCTGCCGACATGCGGCTAACGGTGCAGAACTCCCCCGGCGAGTACCTATTCGCCCTTCTCATGGCTGCCTCGCCGATCGTCGGCTCCATATGGGTCACCCCCGATGTCACCAAGTGGATCGTCTTCGGCGTCGGCTGCGCCCTGGTGCTGGCCGTGATCATCGTCGCTCTGAAGCCGGTCAAGAACTCAGCTTCTTGAGGCCGTCCCCGAGCGCCGGAGATCGATGATCACGGCCTCGGGGTCCACCGCCAGCAGGTCGCCCATGCCGGTGCGCACGGCCGAGGCCAGGACGTCGATGTCCGGGGCGGTGTCGTAGTCGCCGGTGATGCCGAACGTCACCGCACCGTCGTAGGAGAAGATCGCCACCCCCACCCTCATCTGCATCCCGAGCGGCACGTAGGGATACACGCTCAGCATCCGCCGGCCCAGGGCGTACAGGGGGATCTGGGGGCCGGGGACGTTGGTGGTGACGGTGTTGACGGTCCGCTGCGGCACCTTGGTGCCGAGCCGGCCGGCCAGTGAGAGCAGGATGGGCGGGGCGAAGCCCGAGAGGGAGGTCAGGGCCTCCCCGGCCAGGGCCTGCTTGGACTCCTTCAGGCCCGACATCTGGGCCGTGACGGCCCGCAGGCGGTCCACCGGGTCGGCCACGTCCACCGGGAGCTCGGCCAGCACGGCGGAGACCCGGTTGGCCAGAGTGCCGTCGCCCACGGCCAGGCCCCGCTCGTCGCGCGGGCGTACCGAGACGGGTACCAGCGAGCGCAGAGGCAGGTCCGTGCGCTCGCCCCGCTTCTCGAGCAGGGCGCGGAAGCCGCCGGCGACCAGGGAGAGCACCACGTCGTTGAAGGTCCCGCCGAACTTGCGGCGGACCTCCTTGACCTCGGCCACCGGGACCGAGGTGGCGACCCAGCGGCGGTGGGGGCCGATGGGCCCGTTGAGGCTGGTGCTGCTCGGTCCCCGGGCCGACGCCGCGGTGTCCACCAGCCCGCCGAGGGTCTGGCCCACCTCGGTGAGGATCCGGCGGGGGACCCTGGTCCGGGCCCGGAGCACCCGGCCCAGCTCGAAGGGGCTGGTGGCCATGGAGGTGACGGCCTCGACGGCCAGCTCCCAGCCGGCGGGCGGCAGGGCCGGGATCCACGGCAGCTGCTCGGCCGGGCGGGGGTCGGGGGTGGCATCGAGGATCAGGCCCAGGAGGTCGCTGCCCGAGACGCCGTCGACCATGCAGTGGTGGACCTTCGAGATGATGGCCCAGCGCCTCTCGGGGAGGCCCTCGACGATCCACATCTCCCACAGCGGCCGGCTCCGGTCGAGCTGCTGGGCCATCAGCCGGCCCACCAGGTTGCGCAGCTGGGTCTCGTCGCCGGGGGAGGGGAGAGCGGTGTGGCGCAGGTGGTAGTCGATGTTGAAGTAGGGGTCGTCGGCCCACACGGGGCGGCCCAGGTCGAGCGGCACCCGCTTGACGATCTGGCGGTAGCGGCGCACGGTCGGCAGCTTGGAGGCCACCATCTCGCGCAGGTCGTCGAAGGCGGGGGAAGGACCCTCCATGATCGAGACCGAGCCGATGTGCATGTGGGTGACGCTGTCCTCGATGTGCAGAAAGCCGGCGTCAAGAGGGCCCAACCGCTCCAGGGGCATGTCCGCTCCTCTCCCTCGATCCTCGCCCATTCCTACCAGTCAGGAGTTCTGTTGGTCCTGCTAAGCGAATTCTCCTGCCCGCGTGATCAGGGAAAAAGGAGCGGAAAAGAGTGGCCCCAACGGGCGGGCGCGCTAGGTTGCCCCCCGTGCGAATAGGACTGGTCCTGGCCGCTGGGGGCTCGGTAGGCGTGGCCTACCACGGGGCGGTCCTGGCGGCGATCGAGGCGGAGACCGGATGGGATCCCCGCGGCGCGGAGGTGGTGGTCGGTACCTCGGCCGGATCGCTGACGGCTTCGATGCTGAGGGCGGGGGTGCCCGCCGGTGACCTGGCCGCCATCAGCGAGGGAACCGAGCTGTCGGAGGAGGGGGCCCGGCTGGCGATGGTCGGTCGGCCCCGCCGCCCCCGGCCCCGGGTGGCTCACGCCCTGGCCTTCCGGCCCGTGTCCGATCCGGGGGCGCTCATCCACGCCGTCACCCACCCGTGGCCCCCGTCCGCCCGCCGGGTGGTGGCCGCCGCCCTGCCCGCCGGGGGCATACCCACGGCGGCCATCTCGGCCGGTATCGACGCCCTCTACGCCGGCCGCTGGCCGTCGGAGGCGACGTGGCTGTGCGCCTGGGATCTCCGGGCCGGGCGCCGGGTGGTTTTCGGCCGGGACGGGGCTCCCGAGGCGTCGGTCGGCCAGGCGGTGGCCGCGTCGGCGGCCGTGCCCGCCTACTTCAAGCCGGTGGAGATCGGTGGCCGCCGCTACGTCGACGGCGGGGTGCACTCGATGGTCAACCTGGACCTGGTCGCCGGGGCCGGGCTCGATCTGGTGGTGGCCGTGTCGCCCCTGTCGCAGGCGGCGGCGTGGCCTCCGCTGACGCCGGCGTCGCTGATGCGCCAGCCCCTGCGGTCCCGGCTCAGGTCCGAGGTGGAGGCCCTGCGGGCCACCGGCGTCCCGGTGGTGGCCATCCAGCCCGGTCGCTCCGTCGCCGCAGCCATGGGGCTCAACCCGATGGACGCGGCCCGCCGGGGGCTGGTCTCGCGCGCCACCCGGGCCGGGGTGCGCCGCTGGATGAGGGAAGGCGTGGAGGGTCGCCGCCTGGCCCGGATCCTCTGCGACGTGGCCGCTGCCGAGGCTGGCCCGGCCATGGACGTCGGCGTGGTGGCCCCTTCCGCATAGCCCCGGTCCTCCCGGGTAGTTCCCGAGGGTTGTTACTATCTACGTAGGAGAAATCCCCCGGGCACGAGAAGGGTGATGCGGCCCCATGGCAACGACTTCTGATCTGGATCTCGGCCGGTACAAGCTGGGATGGAGCGACGTAGAGGATTTCTACGTCTTCAAGCCGAAAAAGGGCATCTCGGAGGACATTGTCCGCGAGATGTCGTGGATGAAGGGCGAGCCCGACTGGATGACCCAGCGCCGGCTCAAGGCCCTGCGCCACTTCGAGCGGCGTCCCATGCCCTCGTGGGGCGGGGACATGTCCGGCATCGACTTCAGAGACATCTTCTATTACATAAAGCCCATCGACAAGCAGGTGAACGCCTGGGACCAGCTCCCCGAGTCGGTCAAGGCCACCTACGACAAGCTGGGCATACCCGAGGCCGAGCGGAAGTACCTGGCCGGCGTCACCGCCCAGTACGAGTCCGAGGTGGTGTACCACCGCAACCGGGAGGACCTCGAGGCCCAGGGCGTGCTGTTCTGCGACATGGACACCGCCCTGCGGGAGTACCCCGATCTGGTCAAGCGGTACTTCGGGTCGGTCATCCCGGCCAATGACAACAAGTTCGCCGCCCTCAACACCGCGGTGTGGTCCGGCGGCAGCTTCATCTACGTGCCGCCCGGGGTGAAGGTCGAGATGCCCCTGCAGGCCTACTTCCGGATCAACTCGGAGAACATGGGCCAGTTCGAGCGGAC
>JAKAXN010000232.1 GCA_021816565.1 Actinomycetes bacterium | reverse complement strand
CCCCGAGGGCCGGGAGGTGGAGGCGGCGGGGCGGGGCGGGCCGGCCCGCCGCCGTCCCCTCAGAGTCCCACCAGGCCGGTGGCGCCCTGCAGGAGCAGGCTGCTGACGCCGACCGCGGCCCACAGGACCGCACCCAGCAGGAGCGGCCGCCACCCGGCCCGGCGCATGGCCGCCGGGCGGGTCGACAGACCGATGGCCGCCAGAGCGGCGGTGATCAGCCAGGTCGACACCTCTGACAGCCCGGAGTGCCAGGAGCCGGGGATCAGCCCGGCCGAGTTGACCGCCGCCAGGGCGATGAAGCCGAGCAGGAACCGGGGCACGGACCGGCGCAGGACCGTGACCATCGACGGCTGAGCGCCCCCGGTCGGCTCCCGGCCCGGGCCGGCCGGCCGGCGGGCCCGCACGGCGGCCAGACCCACCGAGATCGGCACGATGGCCAGGGTGCGGGTCAGCTTGACCACCACCGCCCGGGTGGTGGCGGCGTGGCCGTAGACGGTGGCGGCGGCCACCACCGAGGACAGGTCGTTGACCGCGGTGCCGGCCCACAGCCCGAAGGCGTGCTGGGACATCCCCAGGGCGTGACCGAGCGCCGGGTAGCTGAGCAACGCCACCACGTTGAACAAGAAGATGGTCGTCACCGCGTAGGTCACGTCGGTCTCCTCGGCGTCGATCACGGAGTTGGTGGCGGCTATGGCCGACGCCCCGCAGATGGCCGTGCCCACCCCGATCAGGGTGGTCACATCCCGGTGCAGCCCGAGCGCCCGCCCCACCGGGCGGGCCAGAAGCAGGGCCACCGCCAGGGTCCCGACCAGGACCGGGAGGGAGCCCACCCCGACCCTCAGCACCTCGGCGATGGACAGCCCACTGCCCAGGATCACCACCGACGCCTGCAGCACCGGCTTGGCGCCGAACGCCAGGCCCGGCGAGAACGTGGGCGGCAGGGGGCGGGCCACCGCCACCACCGCCCCCATCACGATGGCGAAGAGGGGCGCTCCGAACGCCGGGGCCGCGCTTCCCGCGGCGGTGGCGGCGGCCGCCACCGCCGCGGTCAGGGCCAGCCCCGGGGCGACGGACCGCAGCCGGGATCGGGCGCTCTCGATATCCACGGTGTCAGTGCTCACCCGGACCAGGGTGGCGGTGGCGGGGACCCCGCAGATCCGGCCAATTCCCTCGGAGGTCATAAGCTGTGCTTATGCCCCTGGCCGAGCCGATACCCGACCTGAGCGCGCTGGACCTGCTGGTGAGCGTGGACCAGCTGGGATCGATCAGCGCGGCAGCCGGCGCCCACCGCATCACCCAGCCGGCCGCCAGCATGCGCCTGCGCCAACTCGAGCGGTCGCTCGGCCTGGAGCTGCTGGACCGCTCACACACCGGCGCCCGCCTCACCCCCGCCGGTGAGAGGACCGTCGAGTGGGCCGGCCCGGTGCTGCAGGCGGTCCGGGCTCTCCAGACCGGGGCGGCCAGCCTCAAGGCCGACGGTGGCCCGTGCCTGACGCTGGCGGCCAGCCTCACCGTCGCCGACTACCTCCTGCCCGCCTGGCTCCAGCGCCTGGCCGAGACCGACCCGGAGCTGCCCGTGTCGCTCCAGATGGGCAACACCTCCCACGTGGCCGGGCTGGTGGAAGCCGGGGAAGTGGAGATCGGCTTCATCGAGGGGACCCGCCCGACCGGCCGGTTCCGCCACCGGGACCTGTGCCGGGACCACCTGGTGATAGTCGTCTCGCCCCGCCACCCGTGGGCCCGCCGCCGGACCCCGGTCACCGCCGGGCTGCTGGCCCGCACCGCCCTGGTCGTCCGGGAACGGGGTTCGGGCACCCGGGACGTCCTGAGCGAGGCCCTGGCGGCTCACGGGACCGAGCTCAGGACCTCCATGGAGCTGGGATCGACCGCGGCCATCAAGGCGGCCGCGGCCCGCGGCGCCGGGCCGGCGGTGCTCTCCGGTCTGGCGGTGGAGGCGGAGCTGCGGTCCGGTCAGCTGGTGGCGGTGCCCTATCAGGGAGTGGAGTTGGAGCGGACCATCCGGGCCATCTGGCCGGTGGGGAGGCCGCTCAGCCCGGCCGGCCGGAGGCTGGTCGGCGCCGCTTCGAGATGACCCCGGGCGACCCCCGCTACGCTGCGGGGTCCCGGCCGGCCGGCCGGGCGTGGAGCTGTCGGGCACGGGCTAGGAGGCCGCTGTGGGGTTGATGGAGCAGTTCCGTCTGGACGGGAAGGTGGCCATCGTGACCGGCGCCTCGTCGGGTCTCGGCGTGGCCTTCGCCCAGCACCTGGCGGAGGCGGGAGCCGACGTGGCCCTCGGAGCACGCCGGGTCGACCGGCTGGCCGAGACGGCGCAGCTGGTGGAGAAGGCCGGCCGCCGCTGCGTGAGCGTGGCCACCGACGTCTCGCGCCCGGAGGACTGCCAGCGGCTGGTCGAAGAGACCGTGGCCGCCTTCGGCCGGGTGGACGTCCTGGTCAACAACGCCGGTGTGGGCACCGCCTACCCCGCCACCAGGGAGACCCCCGAGCAGTTCCGACAGGTCATCGACGTCAACCTCAACGGCGCCTACTGGATGGCTCAGGCCTGCGGCCGGGTGATGAAACCCGGTTCGAGCATCATCAACGTCGGGAGCATCCTGGGCTTCACCACCGCCAACCTGCCGCAGGCGGCCTACTCCGCCAGCAAGGCCGCCCTGGTGGGCCTGACCAGGGACCTGGCCCAGCAGTGGACCGGGCGCAAGGGCATCCGGGTCAACCTGGTCGCTCCCGGGTTCTTCGAGTCGGAGATGACCGACCAGTACCCCGAGGGCTATCTGCACTCGCAGATGGCCAGGGTGCTGGTCGGGCGGCCCGGGGATCCGGCAGAGCTGTCAGCGGCGGTGATCTTCCTGGCCAGCGACGCCGCCTCGTACATAACCGGCGTGTCGCTGCCGGTCGACGGGGGCATCCTCACCAGCTGATCCCGGCCGGCCCGGCACCGGGGCACCGGACCCACCGACTATCACCCCGAAGGGGGGATTCCGGCGGGCCGGACGATCCTTACCATCGGACCCGATGACCGGAAGTCCCGATGAGCGCATGAGCGACGACAACCTGATATCCCGGCTCCGCAGGGAGGCCGGCCCCACCCCCAGCCACGACCCGTTCTTCGACCTGCCGCTCGCCAGGGAGGTGGCGGTAGCGGGCGACGGCGCCTACCGGGGCAGCGCCACCCGCTGCCCCGCCTCGGCCCGCCGGCCGGCACCGGTGCAGGGCGCCTACGGGGTACCGGCCGCGGACGCGGTGCGCTGCGAGCTCGAGGCCGGCCACCCGGGCCCGCACCGGGCCGGCTTCACCCGCACCCACGTCCTGCACAAGTGGCGGGCCTTCGAGTGGGGGGCCTGACCGGCCCCGGCGCCCTCACCCCTTGACGACCCCGAGGGCCGCAACCGGGCCACCGTCGGGCCCAGGCCGGCCCGTTCACACGTCGATCAGGACCCGGCACCGCCATCCCCCGACGTCCGGCTCCATGGACAGCTCGTGGTAGGTGACCGCTTTGGGCACCGGCCCGACCATCGTCACGCCCTCCAGCGGGACCACCTCCATGTCCCCCACCACCCCGCCGTCCTCGTCGGAGAAGAGGTGGATCCCCACCGGTACCACCGAGAGCACGTCGAGGTCGTATATGACCTCCTCCAGCAGCGACACCAACTGCTCCTCGGGCGGCCCGGCGTCGGCGGCCAGCGGGACCACCTCGGTCGCCGGGGGCTCCGGCGCGGAGGCGAACTCCTCGACCAGCGCCGCCATGGCCTCGGTCATACAGGTGGGAGGATCGGGACCCCAGGCCTCGATGACGAAGTCGGAGGTGTGGGCCAGGACCCGGTGCCCGGAACTCGGAGCGGCGGCGTCGGGCCTGGACCAGGCCCCGTCGGTGACCGCAGCCCGGATGATCCGCAGCGAGCGCACCACGGGGGCCAGGGTGGAGGCCTCGTCGGGTCCCCCCCACCGGACGGACCTGAGCTGGACCTCTATCTGCTCGTCGGTGAACCCGCCCAGGATCAGCACCGCGGTCAGGTGGAGCATGTCGGGGTCGACCCCCAGCCGGCCGGCGAGGTCGGACAGCTGACGGGCGTTCGCGTCGAGCCACTGGCGCACTTCGGTCATCGGCGGCCTCCCGGGAAACCGGTTCCCGGCCAGTCTCCCGGCCGGGCCGGCGGGACCCCAGAGGAGAAAGTCCCGCACCGGGCTGCCGACGGCTCGACCTTCGCCTCTGGCCCGGCGCCACCCGTCGGCCCAGGCTGGGGATATGGAGCACAACCTGGATGTCATCAACCGGACGGTCGGCAAGACCTACGAGTGGATAGCGCTCACCGGCGAGCGAGCGGACATGGACGACGCCCACGACGCGTACCAGGTGCTGCGATCGGTCCTGCACGCCCTGCGGGACCGCCTCGACGCCAACGTGGCCGCCCACCTGGCAGCACAGATGCCGGTACTCGTCAAAGGGATGTTCTTCGACGGATGGGATCCCAGCCGGGCCCCGCAACGGACGTCACTCGACGAGTTCCTGACGCGGATCGAGAGGGAAGCCGGCCTGAAGGGCACCAGCGCAGCCGAGGACGCGCTGAGGGCCGTGACGTCGGTCCTCTGGGACGAGTTGGGCCCGGGCAGCATCGACCATCTCCTGGCCGTCCTGCCCAAGGAGTTCGCCGCCTACCTGTAGGTCGCCCTACCGGCGGATCCCCTCAGCCGTGGATGGATACCGGATGCCCCTCGAAGGTCTCCACTCCCCGGGCGGCGGCGTCCACCAGCTGGTGCGACAGGTCGGCCAGGGCCCGGGCCGCGGCCAGTTCCTCCCCGATGGTGGGGATGTCGGGGTCCATGGGGTTGCGCCGTGACCGCCCCCACCCGTGCCAGTCCCGCCACCCGGCACGCATCCGGGCGTCGGCCCGGGTGCGGTCCTCGTCCTCGGTGAAGACCACCTCGATGGTCCAAACCCGCTGTTCATGGGTGGGGGTCGTGCGCATCTGTCCTCCTCGGGGCCCGGGCGGCTCCCTCCCGGCCGCTCCTGCTGGAGAATGACCCGCGGCCGGGGCAGCCCTCCAGAGCCGAAAGCACCTGCGCTATAGCCTCCAGACATGGACTATCTCGTCGGGCGGGGCCTGGCCGACATCACGGGCGAGGCCGCCGACTGCGGCATGTTGGGCTACGGCAAGGCCGGGCAGCGGACCAGGGGCATCCACACCCGGCTGCGGTCACGGGCATTCGTGATCGGCGACGAGCGCAGCGGCAACCGGGTCCTGCTGTCGATCAACGACCTACCCATGGTCTTCGACAGCGTGAGGCGGGAGGTGCTGGACCGCCTGCAGGCCCGCTACGGGGCTGACTACGGCGAGCGGAACGTGCTCATCACCGCCACCCACACCCACTGCGGGCCGGGCGGCTACTCCCACCACCTGCTGTACAACTCCAACACCGGTGGATTCCGACCCCTGACCTTCGAGGCCATCGTGGATGGCATCCTCGAGGCCGCGTCCCGGGCCATCGCCGACGCCCGGCCCTCCACGCTCACGCTGGGCCGGGCGGAGCTGCACGACGCCAGCGTCAACCGGTCCCTGCCGGCCTTCGAGCGCAACCCGCCCGAGGAGCGGGCGGTGTTCCCCCACGCCATCGATCCGCAGTCGACGGTGCTCGGGGTGAAGCGCGACGGGCACCTGGTCGGCGCGGTCAACTGGTTCGCCACCCACGGGACCAGCATGACCAACCGCAACCGGCTCATCAGCTCCGACAACAAGGGGTACGCGGCCTACCACTGGGAGCGGGTCCGCCACGGCGTCGACTACCTCGCCGACGGGGATCCCGCCTTCGTGGCGGCGTTCGCCCAGACCAACGCCGGGGACATGTCGCCGAACCTGGACCAGCGCCCCGGTACCGGGCCGACCGGCGACGAGTTCGACAACACCCGCATCATCGGCGAACGCCAGTGGCGGGCGGCCGAGTCGGCCCTGCGCTCAGCGGACCCGGTGGAAGGTCCCGTCGACGCCCGGATCACCTACATCGACCTGTCGGGGACCGAGGTCGGGGCCGACTACACCGGTGACGGCCGACCGCACCGGACCGGCTCCCCGGTGGGCGGGGCCGGGGCGCTGGCCGGGACAGCCGAGGGACCGGCCTTCCGGGCCTTCCGCCAGGGGGCCAACCCCCTCTGGGACGCCCTGTCGAGGCCGCTCTACCGCCTCTCCCCCGCCCTGGCGGACAGCCAGGCACCCAAGGCTCTGGTGGTGCCCGGAGGTCTGATCAACCGGGTCCTGCCGCTGGCCCAGGAGCGGGTCCCGGTGCAGCTGCTCCGGATCGGCCCGCTGTACCTGATCGCCATACCCGGCGAGGTGACCATCGTGGCCGGGCTCCGGCTGCGCCGGACGGTGGCGGCGGTGGTCGGAGCGGCCGTCGAGGACGTCCTGGTCGTCGGCTACAGCAACGCCTACATCCACTACGTGACCACCCCGGAGGAGTACCAGGAGCAGCGCTACGAGGCCGGGTCGACCATGTTCGGCCGCTGGGAGCTGGGGGCGTTCCAGCAGGCCGCCGCGGCCCTGGCCACGGCCATGAGGGACGGCGTCCCGGCCCCGGCCGGCGACCGGCCGCCCCGCCTGCGCGCCCCCCGCCCGGCGCGGGTCCGCCTGCGCCCCGACCAGGCCCCGGCCGGGCGGGCCGTCGGCGACGTGCTCCTCGAACCCCGGGCCTCCTACCTGAGGGGTGACCAGGTGATCTGCTCCTTCGTCGGCGCCTACCCGAACAACAGGCTGCGCCGCAACGACACCTACCTGACGGTCGAGCGCCGGGCGGGTGACCGGTGGGAGCGCCTGGCCGACGACGGGGACTGGTCGACCAAGCTGCTGTGGCGCCGCCTCCGGAGCACGGTGTCGGAGATCACCATCACCTGGGACATCCCCGAGACAGCGGAGCCGGGCCGGTACCGGATCCGCTACAGCGGTGATGCCAGGGACACCGCCCGGTCCCCGGAGCTGCGCCCCGTCGATTCGGCCACCCGCCCCTTCACCGTGACCTGACTTTCTGCCCTGGGCCGGCCCCCCGGCCGGCCGTAGCGTCATGACGATGCCGGAGCAGACGCTGCAGAGGATGAAGCGCAAGGAGTACGAGCGGCACCTGCGGGTACTGCACGGCGAGCTGGTCGCCATGCAGGAATGGGTGAGGCGGTCCGGCGCCAAGATCTGCATCGTGTTCGAGGGGCGCGACACCGCCGG